>NZ_CEEDCQ010000002.1:0-12622 GCF_979253565.1 Buttiauxella sp. AC038
TGGCCGCAGGCATTGCACCGCAGAGCAAGCCAGCAAAGCCGCAGAAGCATAGCCCCGAACAGATGAAACAGATCCGGGAGAACATCGAGCGCGCGTCTGAAGTTCTGATCGCCCTCGATACAAAAGACCACGTAAGAGAGCGCCTTATCGACGGGCTGCTAAAGCAATTGAAGGCCGGAACAGAGCCAGAACAAGTGCAGCAGCGGTTAAATGAAATGCTTACACGCATTACCCAGCAGCGCGCAGACTATGACGAACGCAAGGCAAACGCCCTGCGCGGCCAAAGCGCCGCCCCTGCTACGCTTCAGAAGGCACACCAATCTATTGATAATGCCGATAACTTGCAGGATGGCGTTAAACGCATCCAGAGCCGCAGGCTTGCTGATCAGTACATCGCGCAAGGTTTAGAAAAATTGCGCGCCCACGGTTTAGAACACGCGCATTTAAAGACATTAGAGAACGGACTATCTGAGATGCTCGATAGCGGAACAATCGATCATGACGATGTAAAATCGCTCATGGCTGATTGCGGCGAAAAAATCAGGCGTGGGGCAGGTGTCGACGCAAAATTGCTGCTGGCGTCATTGTGCTAATTCTCAAGATTTGACGTAATTTTGACAGTATGGTCGAATAATCAAGCGCGAATCCGGGGTAAATTCCAGTACCTTTTTGAGCGCGCGATCTGCGTAACCTTGGAGCTATGCAGAGAGAAAAAAGCCAGCAATGCTGGCTTTTTTTCGCCTAAAAAACGCAAGGCAAATGCAATACAAACGCCTTGCGTTTCGCAAGGCAAATGCAAGGCAAACGCATTACACACGCCCTTGTTCTTTTAGCTTGTGGCGATAGTCACGCACTCTGCTTTTTGTCCATGGCTGGCCGGTTGCAGTTAGATAACCGGCATCATTGAGCGCCTGCGCTATCGCATTTAGTCCTACGCATGAAGCTGTAAGCCGTCCTATTAATTCATCCGCGCCAGTATCAACAGTAATAAAGCGAGGATCTACGCGCTGCGCCTGTGGATGAGGTATAACCGCTGGCCGTTCTGACGTACCTTGTGGGGCTGTAACACGCGTCACGGCTGGCTGTGCAGCCTTACCGGATAGCTTGCCCTCGATGCGCTCAAGAGCAATAAGAACACGCCCCAGCTCGCTTCCTGGCTGCTGCTGGTGCTGCTGGGAGTAATGCGCATCAATGATGCTGTTTAGCACATCGGTAATAGTTTTACCCTGCTGTTTCGCTTCTTCTGAAAGCTGCTTTTTACGCGCAGGCTCTATGCGGAAAGTTAGGTTTTCTTTTGTCGGTTTCGTCATTCTTTTTGCCTTGCGTTTGCCTTGCGTTTGCCTTGCATTTGCCTTGCGTTTTGCCTTGCGTTTGCAAGGCATTTGCATTGCAGCATGACACTAAAACGGCAATGATTCCACCCGCCGCCACTCAAGATTTTTAACGTTAGGCAGATGCGGTGCGCGTTTATTTATAACGTCCCAGCCTTTCATTTCATCCCGCAGCACCTCCGCTGAAGGTTCAAGAAATAGCACGGCAACAAGTAGCTGAACTCTGAACCAGACCGACTGCCCGATAAAACAAACAGGAATGTAGGGGAAACCGCATTTGCCTGTAACCGGCACTATCTGCTGCCATTGCTTACCCTTCTTTTTGTACACATAACCCGTGCTGCTGATCATGTACTCATAGCGCAATTGGTCTGGTCTAAAAATCCTGTTTAGGTGGTGAATAACCCCCTCAATATCCTGAAGTACGGCGGGTATATCTAAATAGCGGAGCTGACTAAATTTTAATGGCATTACCTATAGTGTCCAAAATATGTATATACTTGTTTTGGACATTATAAGCTGATCGCCCCCATGAAAAAATTTAGAATTGGAGATCTGGCCGACCGGCTAGAGAAAAGCACCAAAACGATTTACCGCTGGCGCGATGCTGGCCGCTTCCCTGCGGCTGATGGACGTGATCAGGACGGTGAGTGGTGGAACCTGGAAACAATCGAGAGCATGAACCAACTAAACCAGACAAAAGCCATACTCGCCGCCCGTGCACAATTACGCGAGCAGATAGCCAAACATGAGCAGCAGGCGCAGCAGGGGAGGCGCTCGCGCCTCGTAAAGCGTTTGGACAGTGCAGAACTCAAAGGCAGCGTAGAACGCGCCCAGAAGCGCTGGGAGAGCGTTAAAAGTGGTGAGGTGTCTACGCATCCCTATCTTGTGAAAAAGCAGCAGGAGTGCGGCGGAGTGCTCAATACAGCCGGTTTGCGGCGGGGTTGGTATCCATCCGCTCGCCAGCCTGCGCTTTGCGTCCCGTGTTACCTGCCGAACGGCAGCGGCGGAAGGGTAATGATCAATGTTGAAAACGTGCTCCCTGATGGCAAGAAACGCGCGCTGAAAGACTGCCAGAAGCGCGGCTCATTCTTCCCGATTGGCGACCGCATAACCGCCCAGCAAAAGCGATTTTATATCGCCGAGGGTTGGAGCACGGCGGCGGCTATCAGTCATGCCCTGAGCGATGATCCAGAGGCGCTGGCCATCTGCTGTTTTAGTGCCGTATTTTTCGCAGAAGCCGCAGAAAATCTGCTGATTGTGTGCCCTGATGCCGAGCTGATTTTTTGTCCTGACCGTGGCGCAGAAACGCTGGCCGACGCAGCCGTTAAAGCCCTGCGGGGGCGAGTCATCGCGCCCCCTCCTGAACAGCCCACCGGCTACGATTTTTTTGATTATTTAGCAGCAACCGGCGCAGAGAGCCTGCGCGATTATTTGATAAACGGGGATCAGAATGTCAGTGATTAAATGCACCTCCCAGGCTGCGCCAAAAGCGCCGGAGAACGAAAAGGCAGAGAAGCTGGAAGCAGCAGGGCTGATGCGTCGTGCGGCGGGCGTATGGCGTGAGTTTGCGATCCGTCAATTACCGAAAGATGCAGAGGCTTGCTTAATTCGCGCGTCATGGTGTGAGCGTCGTTTATTGGAACTGTCAGAGAAAAAACAGCGCAGAGCAGCGCAGGAAGATCGGGAAATATCAAAAGACCTGGGGAGAGAGCGCCGCAGGCAACAACAGGCAGCACGGATGACATCAAAACCGGGGCGTGGCGCGGATCTGCTTTTCGGAGCTGGCGCGCGCTAGTCGTTGCGCTGGAAGGGGTTGGGATTTTGTGGCGAACAGACTGAAAAAAAGAGATCCGTTATCGTCCCCCCTGAGATATGATGAATCCCAGAAAGCACAAAACCCGCCTGGCAGCGGGTTTTGAATGTACTGCTTACTACTTTATGACGAACCGTCCGCGCCTACCCAGCAAGTGACAGTTCAATGACAGAAAATGTTTTTCGTGCCGGTACTCCTGCGCTCATCTCAATGATGACTGCAAAAAAGAGTATACCCGGCTCACGAATTTTTCACATCTATTTTTCTGTTATTGGCTATCCCGGACGGTGAATTTTTAACCGATTTACAGGGATTTTTGTAATGACAGAAATTCACACCGCAGCCCTGCTGCAACAAAACCAAAAATCAGCGCCCAAAGCTGCGAAAAAATCGAAAGCCCCGGCTGGCGTGGGTTCTGCCATTTCTAATAATGGTAAAGAACCGGCTGATCAGTCTGAAAATTCCGATAACGTAGCGAATTTATCGCAAGAACGCGCGAAGCGTGGCAGACCTGCTGCCGAACCCAAATACCCTGCCGTGAATTTTGGCGATGGTATGGAGATTGATTTCAAAGTCGGTAAATTCCAACCGTCACTTTCCAATGCTTCCCGCGCTTTGATGAATCATAAAGTTACCGGCTACCGGCTGCGATATGACCAGTTTCAAGCCGCTGAATGTGTAGAAACGAAAGGCAAACGCTCCACACTTACCGATAACCTGATCACCGCATTACGCCTGCGCTTAACTGGCCTTGCCTTTAAGGAAGTGAGCAAAGAAACCACCCGTGATGCACTGTTTTGGGTAGCGGAACAGGATTCCTTTGATAGCCTGACAGAATGGGTGCAGGCGTTAAAATGGGATGGCAAACCGCGCGTTACCTCGTTTTTACGTGAGTATTTCCTTTGCACTGGTGATGCTGATTACCTCGATGCTGTCAGTGAATATCTATGGTCTGCCCTTGCTGGCCGCGCTATGGAACCAGGAATAAAAGCTGATATGGCACCGATTATTTACGGTAGCCAGGGGCAGCGAAAATCTACCGCCCTTGCGGTGATCCCCCGTTTAATGATGCTTATGTGTCAGTTGATTTCCGAAAGTCTGATGATGATATTGCCCGATTATTGCGGGGCAAATGTATTGCGGAGATCGAAGAACTGCGCGGATTACAGAGCCGTGATGCAGATTCATGTAAGGCGTTTATTTCCCGCACCGTTGATGAATGGGTGCCGAAGTATAAAGAATTTGCCATTGATGCCCCGCGCCGCGTGATTTTCGTCGGTACGACTAATAAGCATGAGATTCTGACCGATAGCACTGGAAACCGCCGTTATCTGCCGGTTACGTGCGGCGCGTCCAAAACTAACCCCGTCAAAATTGACCAGCTCAAAGCCGACCGCGATCAGTTATGGGCTGAGGGGCTGCATATGTTCCAAAACGGCGGCATCCGTTGGCAGGAAGCAGAGAAGCTGGCCGAGGCCCAGCACGATAAATACCGCGTTATTGATGCCTGGGAGGATGATTTAGCTACCTATCTGGAGATCGAAAAATCCCCGGTAGAATTTGTTACTACTGAGGCGCTTTGGTCCCGACTGGGGATCGCTATCGGTAACGTTAATAATACGCACCGTAACCGCCTGAGCGCGCTAATGGAATATTTCGGCTATATCAACACACGCCGCCGTTTTGCCGGGGAAAACAGGCGCGGTTATTTCTATAACCGATAACCCCGATCACCTCACTAAAGGGCGGCGCTTGCTGCCCTTTTTTTAATCTAAAAGTGTTCCACCCGCGTATGGAACACCCTGGAACACCATTCCTATTTTTTCCCCCTGTTCCACCCGATAAACCCAGTATTCATGCGCCTTACAGACCGTTCCACCCGCTGTTCCACCCGCTGTTCCACCCGTTCCACCCGTTCCACCCGCGTTCCACCCGCGTATGGAACAGCTAAAGCCAGATGTGGAGCGGCTTTGCGGGCAGTGTTCCACCCGTTCCATACGAAATAGGGTTAACAAGTGATGGAATGATTTAATTGTTTAAGTAATGCGCAATATGCTCATAAATAACGCTACATGGTTACAATGCGTACAATTAACATGCGTCTGGGGAATGTTTGTGGCGAAATGGGTGGAACGGGTGGAACACCCGCCTGTTTCGCTCAAAATCCAGATCACCAGGAAGGAGCTGATCGCTCCTGTAAACCCCCGCTTTTGCACCCGTTACAGGATTAACTTTCCGTATCGCTGGAAGGGTGATCCGCCATGTCGGTTTTATCGGTCTGGTATCAGGGGATCAGGTGGGTAAGAAAGCGTAGGGGGTAGAGTGGTGATAAATAGAGAATGCAGAGCTGGTAAGGGTTAAAGCGAATTTTAGGGGGTAATATTGGGGGGTGGAATGGTAAGAGTGATGGCACATAACCGCACCTATGATCCCGCAGGCGTCGGATTAAAAAAAGAGCCGGGATCAATATAGGCACCCGCCCTGGCAGTACGGCGGCAGCGCCGCCCCCTGTAGAGCTGGCACTTTCACTGCTGGCGCTTATGGCACGGGGAGACGCAGCAATTAAATTGCCATTATGCTGGAAACAGTATGAATACCAGGCGATTACGGAAAATAGGGGTTGTGGCGGTCGGTCTATTGCGTAAGATGTGCGGCAAGTTGGAGCGTAGGCAAGCATGCGTGAAGATGAGGCGTAACGTTTAGCGGGGTGTTTTTACCCTGGAAGCGCAAGCCAACAGAAAGAAAAAACCCCCGCTGATTCGTTGCATGGTTTGGCAACAAGCGAGGGTATTCCTTATGTCTGGTAAACAAAAGAATAGCCGCAAGCGGTTGCCGTTGCAAGCGCGGAGGCTATCTAATGATGTTCGTAAATGCTTGCAAGTGGTTCATGACGGCTGTGGTTGTGCCGATCATCGTAGGCGCTGCCGGTTCGATGATTGGTTCAATCCTTCTCGGTCATTTCCATCTTGCATAAATGAGTGTTAACGGGCGTCATAGCACTGCATTGCAGCGGTAACGCGTTGCGCCCGGATAGCCCCGCATGGTTCGCCCAGCGGGGCTTTTTCGTTCCCGATCAGCACAATTCCCCAGCCTTTGATTTTTCTCAAACTTTGCGCCAGACCGCCTGCGCTGCAAGTAGCTCATTGATTACCATAGAAGCGAGCCTAGCTAATTAAGAACCAAAAAAACCAAAAGAGCTACCCTTACTGGCTATGTGGTGATAGGCTTATTAAACTATAGTCAATTGAGCCAATGAAAACACCATGAAACTGATTGTTACCGCCGCCGTCTTTTTGCTGTCTGGCTGCGCCACCCAAGGGCATGAGAACTACAACACGCAGCACAATGCCGCACCTGTTACGGTTAGTGAGTATGTGCAACAAATCCGCGATTACATGGATGGCGCGCTTGTGGGCATTGAGCACGGTAAGCAATGCAGTGTCGTATTGAACTACGACAATGCAGGAATTTTGGAAGCAGCAAAAGTCCAGGGAGGCGATCCCGCTTTTTGCCAGCACATTATCAAATACATCAATTCCCTTTACCCCGTACCCAATGCCCCAATCGAGCTGCGCAGCCAGCCAATCCCACTGGACTTTAAATCATGAGCATACAAAAAATAGCCCGTGTTTATTTGCGCGTATCTACCACCGCGCAGGATCTGGAGCGGCAGCAAGCCATTATTGCCGATGCTAAAGCCCAGGGTTATTACGTTGCCGCTGTTTACAGCGAGAAAGCGAGCGGAGTACGCGCAGACCGTCCAGAGCTGCAACGTATGATTGCAGAGCTGCAAGCCGGTGATGCGGTTATTTGTGAACGGTTAGACCGCCTGACCCGTTTACCACTGGAGCAAGCTGAAGCCCTGATCCATTCCATCCAGGAAAAGGGCGCACGGCTGGCGATCCCCGGTGTTGTAGACCTGAGCGAAATCAGCGCCACCATTGACCCTAATAGCACCGCTGCCATTGTCCTGGCTGATACCCAGCGCATGTTATTGCGGATCATGCTTAAAGCTGCCCATGAGGACTACGAAACCCGCCGCCGCAGAGCTGCTGAGGGGATCGCTATTGCCAAAGCCGCTGGCAAGTACAAGGGCAAAGCCCCGAACATTAAAACGAATGAGCAGATCGTAAAACTGAGAGCTGAGGGCGTGAGCATTAACGAAACGGCAAAGCGCCTGAGTGTTAGCCCTGCGACTGTAAAGCGCGTATGGGCAGCGCATAACGCAGAGGGCAAAGCATGAATACTTTTTTGATCGTAGCCGTAGCCGTCCTGGTTATCGCATTAATCTGCCAACGTGTTTTTTACGTGGAGAAGCTGCGCAGCGCCTGGAGTACCGAGGAATATCACCGTAAAGAGCTGGAGGAAACGAAGGAGAAAGCGAACAACTATTACAGCGCCTTGCGTGAGCTGGCGTACACCGTAGCAGATGAAGCAGAGGATCACCCGCAGCGGCGCATCATTGCGCGTGTCGTGTGGTTCCCTGGCTTGAGTCGTAAAGAGTAGTAAAACGGGTGCCCAGGGCGGCTGTAACCGCCCCGGAGCGCGTCACGTAGCAAAATCATTAATCACGATGGGTTCACAACATGACCGCAGAATTATATCACTATCGCAGACAAGGTGCAGACATAGCGCGCAGAATTGCCCAGCGAGCCGCAGAGCGTAGAAATCACAAAAGCTGGCAGTTAGCCTGCCGACTGCTTAAACGCGCTTATATCGCTTCCCAGGCGCAGCAAGGAGCATAGAAAGCATGATGTTTATAACTCAATAGTTTAACTTTTCATCAAGTCACTACCGCCCCTACCGCCAGAACGGCGGCGGGGGCATACTCCGCGCAAATCACCACACACGGAGACATCAAAATGAATATCACCCCCGCAGAGCCGCACACGTACCTAGTGAGCTATGAAAAACTATTCCTGATCACCGGCTACGAGCTGCCAGAATGCGCAGCATATACGCATGACTTTGAGCCGCTGCCGGTTGGCATTGAGTTTGGGAGCAGTGAGGAACCGGCGCGCATTGGGGTGGCAGGTTCGCTGCTGTATCTTGATGATGATGCAGCCGATCCCGCGAACCTGGCGCAGTACGTCGCACAATACCGCGACCGCGCGCATAGCGTCTGAAACTGCCCCAGCTCGATGCAGGATATTTATCGTTATAATGCCGCCAATAATGCGGCTTTTAGGAGTGGTTGAATGACTGAAATTGAGGTCTGGGATTCGGTTGTGAAAATAGGGCTGGGGGCTTTTATCAGTGCTGTTGCTGGGTTCGTAATGCTTAAACGGAATCAGGAGCATGAACTTGCCAAAGATGCTGCCCTGAATCATCGCCAGCTTACCGCCAGCAAAAAGCTGCTGTATGTGGATTTTCTGACAACTTCACACGTTCTTGTGCAGACATACCGAGAAAGCCAGTGCAGGGCTGATGGGGATGATTATTTTGCGTATCTCAAGCTCTACCATGAATTGCAGCTCATTGCAGGAAACCCGCTGAAGATATGCGCCTTTCATCTTCTGAATGCCGTTAATGAATTCATCACGTTTCATAAAGAGGATCAAAATGCTGATGATAGGGAGCTTTTCAGGGCGATGCGGGCGAAAGTGGACGCAGTAATTGGAGACTTCCAGCTCCTGGCGAAACAGGAAATTGAAGCTAAGGCATGAGCTTGCCAACTCCAGCGGGGTTTTGCCCTACGGCGGGAACCCCGCCCCCTGACTAGCCCCAGCAGCATTCCCCGCGCTATCCTATCCGCATAAGCCGCCCCGCTTATGCAAGGCCATCCCATGATCGTTAAATCTGATGTACCCGCGCCGCTGGCCGCTTGTCTCGATGCGCTGGCATTTGAGCGCGGAACAAGTCGCAGCGCATTAATCTGCGCCATTATTGCCGACCACCTGAGCAGCGAGATCCCCCGACTTACCGCCTTGCGCGACAATATCCGCGAGATAGAGCGGAAATATGGCGTTTTGCCTGGCGTGGCCGCTGCTGCTTATTTTGCGCCTGTGCCTAAAAACCTTCCCCCACTGCCAATAGAAAAAGCAGCTAATCAAAAATCCGCATCCCATAAACCTGATCGGCTAACGAAGATTGAAATCATCGCGCGCAGAGCTGCGGAGCGGCAGCCGACCGTTGATTATCTAAAGTGCCTGGTGCCGACCATTTCTGATCGTAACAATCGCTGGAAGATTGCCGCAGCAGAGCTGAATGCCGCAGGAAATACCCTGAGTGGACGCACATGGGATGCGACGCGAGCAAGAAATTTTTATAAGAGCTTTTGCCGAGACTAACCCGCGCCCAGCGTGTGGTTTTTTGTATCTGCTGCTGGTAGTTCTGCCATCTATTACCCCACGCCCCTAATTTTTCGCTATTCCTGCAAATAATCGTGACAGCAGACTGACTGGACTATCAGAGCGAGAAAATTAAATGTCCGAATTACGAAAAAATCACATCCCTTTTGCCATTACTGGTGCAGCAAATGGCGCTTCTATCCCCGATACGTCTGGCCGTTTTGCCTCGCGTATTTGTGCCGATGGCAGCAATCCTGATGATTATCACCGAGCGCGCCAGCGCGAGATCGGCGGCCAGGGAATCGACTGGACAAGCTGGGAAGAACGCAACCGGCAGCAGAACGGCCAGAACATGGCAAAAAGCCTGAATGAACTGGTTAACGCTGCGCCGCAGTATGGTTATGACCAGGCAGCAGTACAGCGCGAGCAGGAAAAGCGCGGTCAGATGTTCGAGCTTGAGAAGCTGATCAGCAATTTGCGCGGGTATGGCGTACCAGACGCGAATCTATCGGGTATTCGTGCGGCCATTGGTCAAAAAATCGAAGCTGGCACCCTTTCTGGCACTGAGTTTGAACAACTCGAAACGCAGCTTATCAGCGCTGCCATTGCCGGGCAGAACCAATGCAAAGCGAAGTGATGAGCGAGCCAATGGATCAGCTATTTGAAGCGGTGCGCCAGCTCGACGAGGAAATGCTTTTAGTGTCCACCGGCAGCAATGCAGAAGCAGGCCGCATGCTGATTATTGCCTCAATAGTTCAACCCGTTATCAGCGGTGAATCATCCGTATCTGAAGCTCTCCAGCTCGTAAAAATGATGCGTGAAAAGCTCACGTCTGGCCATCCAGCAGTGGTGGTGCCTTAATGGGAAAGATTGCCCTACGGCGGGGAACCCCCGCCCCTGTAAAGCTAATGCTTAAAAGCAATCGTAACGCGATCTGGTTGCCTCATGAGTCGCCGCTTATCCGTAGGATGATCGAGCTATTTACTGCGCGTGGGCTAATGCGCCTAGATGCTGTTAAAAAATCCGTTCTGGAATGGGCCTCTTTTGATTACAAAGCGAAAACGCTACCTAATCCAAAACCTACCATTGGACTAATGGAACGCTGGAGCGATGAAGAAAAAAGTCTGGTGCGGCTCTATCTGGAAAGCCTGCCGCCATCATTATGGACGCTCGATGACCATATGCTTTCGGTGGAGCTGGTTATCCAGACCTATCTACCCAAAGACGAGCTGAAGACCGAAGCCGAATGGCTGGCGACAAAAGCTACCCTCATGGGCAAGGTCGAAAATAATTGGCTCAAGCAGCAGGAGCCTACGCAGGCAGAAGCCGATGCGCTGTTACAAAAGCTGCCCTCAAACATAACAGAAGCAGCCTATTTCCCCTTAATACCGATGGAAAAGACCACGCTGGATTTTGCCAATTTTCGGGCGGTTGAAAGCGTAGTTTCTCTTGTCGATAACGTGCGAAAGAAGATGCGGGAATTAGTATCCGCACATGCGGAAAAAAGCTAATGGGCACTACTGCAAGTCCTTCTTTTGAGTCTGAGTTATTTGACACGTTTGGTGAGTTTAACCGCGATTGGCGGCGTATTGCGATAACTGAGGCAGGAGAATCCCAGCTTCAGGGAATGATCGCGGGGGTCAAACCTGGCAGCAAGGTTAAACGCATCGAGCAGTACGTTAACGCGTGTGATTTTTGCAAAAAGATTAATGGCACTATTGCTACGGTCGTAGACGCAAATCACCCCAACAAAGACCCCAATACGATGGTATGGCCGGGGAAAAATAATATTGGCCGTTCGGCATCCGCTCGTAAGCGTGTAGGCGAGCAGCTTATTAACAGAACACCCGATGAAATGTACTGGCTACCGGCTGGGCTTGCGCATCCGAACTGCCGGGGGCGCTGGGTTCCAGAAATGGAAATGACATCCCCACAAGATCAAAAGTTTGCGGCCATTGTTGCCGGGTTCCTTGCGAATACTTAATACAGGTAAGAAAAATGACTGAAGTTAAAAAAGGCCGTGGCCGACCGCGCAAGCCCGATCATGAATTAGCGCGCCCACGTCCAGGCAGCAAAAAAGAAGCAATGAAGCTGATCCAGGCACCTGGGAAAAATGAATTGCCGGTAGCGGTAGAAGTGGCGAAAAAAATCGAAGACCCGACGCAAAAATGGGTATTTGAGCGCTTAATCCGCTTCCAAAATAGCTGCAATGACAGATTTGATGCAGAAGCACGGGAAATTTTCGGGCTGAACATGCCACTGCCAAAAATGGAACTATTCAGCGCATCTGGGGAGCTGATTAGAGAGCGTGACGGAAAATATGATAATGAGCTGGCAACGCTTTGCAGCCTGCTAGAAATGGCTATCCGCCAAAAATTAGCGGTCGATGCAGCCCGTGAAAAATGCGCAGAAATTCAGGCCGAAATTGATGATTTTGAGCGTCGAATTTCCATGCGAAAAAATCAGCTTGCTGAAGAAGTCGCGCGGCTGGTGACTGATGATAATGCGATGCCAACAGGCGGCGGCGCACTGTCTTATGCCATTGAGCAGCTCGAAAAAATGCGTGATAGCAAACGTGATGAGCTGGCCGCAGTCGGTCTGCAAAACATGATCTCCCAGCTCGGAAATTATGAGCGTGAATTATCAGCGGCTCAATTTTCGTTAGAGCATAAGCACTACAAAAACCGCATCACCGTTGTTGAAAATTATCTTACCGGGCAGCTAAAGAAATTTGCGGCATTTTCCAATTCGCGTGGCGCTCGCAGCACGTATCACCAATTTTCGTTAATCCTGCGCAATGCCATTGCAAATAATGGCGTCATTGACGGGATCAATAATTGGGGCAAGTAAGATGATTGATTATGACCCGCTATTAAATCCGGTTCCTTTAGCTGAAGCCCTTGCGCCTCAAGACGCAGAGCGGGAAGAACTGCGCCAAAAATTACTACCGATAATGGACGCAGTAACTCGCCAAAAAATGCAAAAGAGAACCCCGAAATTATCGAGGCTTGCGATCAGCTCCTGGCGATTTATAGCGCTGGCGACATCGAAGCAATGCGAAAAATTACCCAGGCAGCAGAGCTGCAAAGCGACAAAAAAGATACCGACGCAAATTCGCTACATGTTCCAGAAACGGAACAAGTAAGCCAGGACGCAGAAAACGCACCAGGGCTGCCAGCAGATGA
>NZ_CEEDCQ010000003.1:0-8408 GCF_979253565.1 Buttiauxella sp. AC038
GCTGATTAACGCCCCGCGCGCTGATTGTGCAACGGTCGGAGCTGAGAACCTGAAACGATACATGCTGCGCAAAAAGGTGAAAAAATGAATGATTCCTTTCTGATCGAGGCGCTGGCCGTACTTGCCACAACCGGCCAAAACAAAACAGAGCGCGGCGCGGAACTGGTGGCAGCAATTAGCCAGCGCACCGGCTGGGATATGTCGATGATACGCGCAGCAGCAGGGGCGCGAGCTGAAGAACTGACAAAATCAGCACCGGCAGCAGAGCTGGCCGTAAAAGCTGATCGGGTGATGAAAACCAGTTTTTCGCCCCTCATAAAATCGGGGCCGGCTGCTGGCAATCACTCCGCTGATTTGTATTTTCAGCAGCAAATCAAAATAGCGAGAACATGCGATTTAGTACGCCAGGCAAGCGATCTGGAAACGGCTGAAGCAGTAACCGATATATTGGAAAATACACTGATTAAAAATGGCGTTACGCCAGTGCTGGCGCGTACTGTAGATGAGATAGCAACAATGGTAAAAGCTGAAGTAACCAAACAAGAAACAGCCACCGGCAAAAGAAAAGGCCCTGCCCTGGTCGTAAACGAAAAGCGCGCGAGAGAGCTGGCCGCAGGCATTGCACCGCAGAGCAAGCCAGCAAAGCCGCAGAAGCATAGCCCCGAACAGATGAAACAGATCCGGGAGAACATCGAGCGCGCGTCTGAAGTTCTGATCGCCCTCGATACAAAAGACCACGTAAGAGAGCGCCTTATCGACGGGCTGCTAAAGCAATTGAAGGCCGGAACAGAGCCAGAACAAGTGCAGCAGCGGTTAAATGAAATGCTTACACGCATTACCCAGCAGCGCGCAGACTATGACGAACGCAAGGCAAACGCCCTGCGCGGCCAAAGCGCCGCCCCTGCTACGCTTCAGAAGGCACACCAATCTATTGATAATGCCGATAACTTGCAGGATGGCGTTAAACGCATCCAGAGCCGCAGGCTTGCTGATCAGTACATCGCGCAAGGTTTAGAAAAATTGCGCGCCCACGGTTTAGAACACGCGCATTTAAAGACATTAGAGAACGGACTATCTGAGATGCTCGATAGCGGAACAATCGATCATGACGATGTAAAATCGCTCATGGCTGATTGCGGCGAAAAAATCAGGCGTGGGGCAGGTGTCGACGCAAAATTGCTGCTGGCGTCATTGTGCTAATTCTCAAGATTTGACGTAATTTTGACAGTATGGTCGAATAATCAAGCGCGAATCCGGGGTAAATTCCAGTACCTTTTTGAGCGCGCGATCTGCGTAACCTTGGAGCTATGCAGAGAGAAAAAGCCAGCAATGCTGGCTTTTTTTCGCCTAAAAAACGCAAGGCAAATGCAATACAAACGCCTTGCGTTTCGCAAGGCAAATGCAAGGCAAACGCATTACACACGCCCTTGTTCTTTTAGCTTGTGGCGATAGTCACGCACTCTGCTTTTTGTCCATGGCTGGCCGGTTGCAGTTAGATAACCGGCATCATTGAGCGCCTGCGCTATCGCATTTAGTCCTACGCATGAAGCTGTAAGCCGTCCTATTAATTCATCCGCGCCAGTATCAACAGTAATAAAGCGAGGATCTACGCGCTGCGCCTGTGGATGAGGTATAACCGCTGGCCGTTCTGACGTACCTTGTGGGGCTGTAACACGCGTCACGGCTGGCTGTGCAGCCTTACCGGATAGCTTGCCCTCGATGCGCTCAAGAGCAATAAGAACACGCCCCAGCTCGCTTCCTGGCTGCTGCTGGTGCTGCTGGGAGTAATGCGCATCAATGATGCTGTTTAGCACATCGGTAATAGTTTTACCCTGCTGTTTCGCTTCTTCTGAAAGCTGCTTTTTACGCGCAGGCTCTATGCGGAAAGTTAGGTTTTCTTTTGTCGGTTTCGTCATTCTTTTTGCCTTGCGTTTGCCTTGCGTTTGCCTTGCATTTGCCTTGCGTTTTGCCTTGCGTTTGCAAGGCATTTGCATTGCAGCATGACACTAAAACGGCAATGATTCCACCCGCCGCCACTCAAGATTTTTAACGTTAGGCAGATGCGGTGCGCGTTTATTTATAACGTCCCAGCCTTTCATTTCATCCCGCAGCACCTCCGCTGAAGGTTCAAGAAATAGCACGGCAACAAGTAGCTGAACTCTGAACCAGACCGACTGCCCGATAAAACAAACAGGAATGTAGGGGAAACCGCATTTGCCTGTAACCGGCACTATCTGCTGCCATTGCTTACCCTTCTTTTTGTACACATAACCCGTGCTGCTGATCATGTACTCATAGCGCAATTGGTCTGGTCTAAAAATCCTGTTTAGGTGGTGAATAACCCCCTCAATATCCTGAAGTACGGCGGGTATATCTAAATAGCGGAGCTGACTAAATTTTAATGGCATTACCTATAGTGTCCAAAATATGTATATACTTGTTTTGGACATTATAAGCTGATCGCCCCCATGAAAAAATTTAGAATTGGAGATCTGGCCGACCGGCTAGAGAAAAGCACCAAAACGATTTACCGCTGGCGCGATGCTGGCCGCTTCCCTGCGGCTGATGGACGTGATCAGGACGGTGAGTGGTGGAACCTGGAAACAATCGAGAGCATGAACCAACTAAACCAGACAAAAGCCATACTCGCCGCCCGTGCACAATTACGCGAGCAGATAGCCAAACATGAGCAGCAGGCGCAGCAGGGGAGGCGCTCGCGCCTCGTAAAGCGTTTGGACAGTGCAGAACTCAAAGGCAGCGTAGAACGCGCCCAGAAGCGCTGGGAGAGCGTTAAAAGTGGTGAGGTGTCTACGCATCCCTATCTTGTGAAAAAGCAGCAGGAGTGCGGCGGAGTGCTCAATACAGCCGGTTTGCGGCGGGGTTGGTATCCATCCGCTCGCCAGCCTGCGCTTTGCGTCCCGTGTTACCTGCCGAACGGCAGCGGCGGAAGGGTAATGATCAATGTTGAAAACGTGCTCCCTGATGGCAAGAAACGCGCGCTGAAAGACTGCCAGAAGCGCGGCTCATTCTTCCCGATTGGCGACCGCATAACCGCCCAGCAAAAGCGATTTTATATCGCCGAGGGTTGGAGCACGGCGGCGGCTATCAGTCATGCCCTGAGCGATGATCCAGAGGCGCTGGCCATCTGCTGTTTTAGTGCCGTATTTTTCGCAGAAGCCGCAGAAAATCTGCTGATTGTGTGCCCTGATGCCGAGCTGATTTTTGTCCTGACCGTGGCGCAGAAACGCTGGCCGACGCAGCCGTTAAAGCCCTGCGGGGGCGAGTCATCGCGCCCCCTCCTGAACAGCCCACCGGCTACGATTTTTTTGATTATTTAGCAGCAACCGGCGCAGAGAGCCTGCGCGATTATTTGATAAACGGGGATCAGAATGTCAGTGATTAAATGCACCTCCCAGGCTGCGCCAAAAGCGCCGGAGAACGAAAAGGCAGAGAAGCTGGAAGCAGCAGGGCTGATGCGTCGTGCGGCGGGCGTATGGCGTGAGTTTGCGATCCGTCAATTACCGAAAGATGCAGAGGCTTGCTTAATTCGCGCGTCATGGTGTGAGCGTCGTTTATTGGAACTGTCAGAGAAAAAACAGCGCAGAGCAGCGCAGGAAGATCGGGAAATATCAAAAGACCTGGGGAGAGAGCGCCGCAGGCAACAACAGGCAGCACGGATGACATCAAAACCGGGGCGTGGCGCGGATCTGCTTTTCGGAGCTGGCGCGCGCTAGTCGTTGCGCTGGAAGGGGTTGGGATTTTGTGGCGAACAGACTGAAAAAAGAGATCCGTTATCGTCCCCCCTGAGATATGATGAATCCCAGAAAGCACAAAACCCGCCTGGCAGCGGGTTTTGAATGTACTGCTTACTACTTTATGACGAACCGTCCGCGCCTACCCAGCAAGTGACAGTTCAATGACAGAAAATGTTTTTCGTGCCGGTACTCCTGCGCTCATCTCAATGATGACTGCAAAAAAGAGTATACCCGGCTCACGAATTTTTCACATCTATTTTTCTGTTATTGGCTATCCCGGACGGTGAATTTTTAACCGATTTACAGGGATTTTTGTAATGACAGAAATTCACACCGCAGCCCTGCTGCAACAAAACCAAAAATCAGCGCCCAAAGCTGCGAAAAAATCGAAAGCCCCGGCTGGCGTGGGTTCTGCCATTTCTAATAATGGTAAAGAACCGGCTGATCAGTCTGAAAATTCCGATAACGTAGCGAATTTATCGCAAGAACGCGCGAAGCGTGGCAGACCTGCTGCCGAACCCAAATACCCTGCCGTGAATTTTGGCGATGGTATGGAGATTGATTTCAAAGTCGGTAAATTCCAACCGTCACTTTCCAATGCTTCCCGCGCTTTGATGAATCATAAAGTTACCGGCTACCGGCTGCGATATGACCAGTTTCAAGCCGCTGAATGTGTAGAAACGAAAGGCAAACGCTCCACACTTACCGATAACCTGATCACCGCATTACGCCTGCGCTTAACTGGCCTTGCCTTTAAGGAAGTGAGCAAAGAAACCACCCGTGATGCACTGTTTTGGGTAGCGGAACAGGATTCCTTTGATAGCCTGACAGAATGGGTGCAGGCGTTAAAATGGGATGGCAAACCGCGCGTTACCTCGTTTTTACGTGAGTATTTCCTTTGCACTGGTGATGCTGATTACCTCGATGCTGTCAGTGAATATCTATGGTCTGCCCTTGCTGGCCGCGCTATGGAACCAGGAATAAAAGCTGATATGGCACCGATTATTTACGGTAGCCAGGGGCAGCGAAAATCTACCGCCCTTGCGGTGATCCCCCCGTTTAATGATGCTTATGTGTCAGTTGATTTCCGAAAGTCTGATGATGATATTGCCCGATTATTGCGGGGCAAATGTATTGCGGAGATCGAAGAACTGCGCGGATTACAGAGCCGTGATGCAGATTCATGTAAGGCGTTTATTTCCCGCACCGTTGATGAATGGGTGCCGAAGTATAAAGAATTTGCCATTGATGCCCCGCGCCGCGTGATTTTCGTCGGTACGACTAATAAGCATGAGATTCTGACCGATAGCACTGGAAACCGCCGTTATCTGCCGGTTACGTGCGGCGCGTCCAAAACTAACCCCGTCAAAATTGACCAGCTCAAAGCCGACCGCGATCAGTTATGGGCTGAGGGGCTGCATATGTTCCAAAACGGCGGCATCCGTTGGCAGGAAGCAGAGAAGCTGGCCGAGGCCCAGCACGATAAATACCGCGTTATTGATGCCTGGGAGGATGATTTAGCTACCTATCTGGAGATCGAAAAATCCCCGGTAGAATTTGTTACTACTGAGGCGCTTTGGTCCCGACTGGGGATCGCTATCGGTAACGTTAATAATACGCACCGTAACCGCCTGAGCGCGCTAATGGAATATTTCGGCTATATCAACACACGCCGCCGTTTTGCCGGGGAAAACAGGCGCGGTTATTTCTATAACCGATAACCCCGATCACCTCACTAAAGGGCGGCGCTTGCTGCCCTTTTTTTTAATCTAAAAGTGTTCCACCCGCGTATGGAACACCCTGGAACACCATTCCTATTTTTTCCCCCTGTTCCACCCGATAAACCCAGTATTCATGCGCCTTACAGACCGTTCCACCCGCTGTTCCACCCGCTGTTCCACCCGTTCCACCCGTTCCACCCGCGTTCCACCCGCGTATGGAACAGCTAAAGCCAGATGTGGAGCGGCTTTGCGGGCAGTGTTCCACCCGTTCCATACGAAATAGGGTTAACAAGTGATGGAATGATTTAATTGTTTAAGTAATGCGCAATATGCTCATAAATAACGCTACATGGTTACAATGCGTACAATTAACATGCGTCTGGGGAATGTTTGTGGCGAAATGGGTGGAACGGGTGGAACACCCGCCTGTTTCGCTCAAAATCCAGATCACCAGGAAGGAGCTGATCGCTCCTGTAAACCCCCGCTTTTGCACCCGTTACAGGATTAACTTTCCGTATCGCTGGAAGGGTGATCCGCCATGTCGGTTTTATCGGTCTGGTATCAGGGGATCAGGTGGGTAAGAAAGCGTAGGGGGTAGAGTGGTGATAAATAGAGAATGCAGAGCTGGTAAGGGTTAAAGCGAATTTTAGGGGGTAATATTGGGGGGTGGAATGGTAAGAGTGATGGCACATAACCGCACCTATGATCCCGCAGGCGTCGGATTAAAAAAAGAGCCGGGATCAATATAGGCACCCGCCCTGGCAGTACGGCGGCAGCGCCGCCCCCTGTAGAGCTGGCACTTTCACTGCTGGCGCTTATGGCACGGGGAGACGCAGCAATTAAATTGCCATTATGCTGGAAACAGTATGAATACCAGGCGATTACGGAAAATAGGGGTTGTGGCGGTCGGTCTATTGCGTAAGATGTGCGGCAAGTTGGAGCGTAGGCAAGCATGCGTGAAGATGAGGCGTAACGTTTAGCGGGGTGTTTTTACCCTGGAAGCGCAAGCCAACAGAAAGAAAAAACCCCCGCTGATTCGTTGCATGGTTTGGCAACAAGCGAGGGTATTCCTTATGTCTGGTAAACAAAAGAATAGCCGCAAGCGGTTGCCGTTGCAAGCGCGGAGGCTATCTAATGATGTTCGTAAATGCTTGCAAGTGGTTCATGACGGCTGTGGTTGTGCCGATCATCGTAGGCGCTGCCGGTTCGATGATTGGTTCAATCCTTCTCGGTCATTTCCATCTTGCATAAATGAGTGTTAACGGGCGTCATAGCACTGCATTGCAGCGGTAACGCGTTGCGCCCGGATAGCCCCGCATGGTTCGCCCAGCGGGGCTTTTTCGTTCCCGATCAGCACAATTCCCCAGCCTTTGATTTTTCTCAAACTTTGCGCCAGACCGCCTGCGCTGCAAGTAGCTCATTGATTACCATAGAAGCGAGCCTAGCTAATTAAGAACCAAAAAAAACCAAAAGAGCTACCCTTACTGGCTATGTGGTGATAGGCTTATTAAACTATAGTCAATTGAGCCAATGAAAACACCATGAAACTGATTGTTACCGCCGCCGTCTTTTTGCTGTCTGGCTGCGCCACCCAAGGGCATGAGAACTACAACACGCAGCACAATGCCGCACCTGTTACGGTTAGTGAGTATGTGCAACAAATCCGCGATTACATGGATGGCGCGCTTGTGGGCATTGAGCACGGTAAGCAATGCAGTGTCGTATTGAACTACGACAATGCAGGAATTTTGGAAGCAGCAAAAGTCCAGGGAGGCGATCCCGCTTTTTGCCAGCACATTATCAAATACATCAATTCCCTTTACCCCGTACCCAATGCCCCAATCGAGCTGCGCAGCCAGCCAATCCCACTGGACTTTAAATCATGAGCATACAAAAATAGCCCGTGTTTATTTGCGCGTATCTACCACCGCGCAGGATCTGGAGCGGCAGCAAGCCATTATTGCCGATGCTAAAGCCCAGGGTTATTACGTTGCCGCTGTTTACAGCGAGAAAGCGAGCGGAGTACGCGCAGACCGTCCAGAGCTGCAACGTATGATTGCAGAGCTGCAAGCCGGTGATGCGGTTATTTGTGAACGGTTAGACCGCCTGACCCGTTTACCACTGGAGCAAGCTGAAGCCCTGATCCATTCCATCCAGGAAAAGGGCGCACGGCTGGCGATCCCCGGTGTTGTAGACCTGAGCGAAATCAGCGCCACCATTGACCCTAATAGCACCGCTGCCATTGTCCTGGCTGATACCCAGCGCATGTTATTGCGGATCATGCTTAAAGCTGCCCATGAGGACTACGAAACCCGCCGCCGCAGAGCTGCTGAGGGGATCGCTATTGCCAAAGCCGCTGGCAAGTACAAGGGCAAAGCCCCGAACATTAAAACGAATGAGCAGATCGTAAAACTGAGAGCTGAGGGCGTGAGCATTAACGAAACGGCAAAGCGCCTGAGTGTTAGCCCTGCGACTGTAAAGCGCGTATGGGCAGCGCATAACGCAGAGGGCAAAGCATGAATACTTTTTGATCGCAGCCGTAGCCGTCCTGGTTATCGCATTAATCTGCCAACGTGTTTTTTACGTGGAGAAGCTGCGCAGCGCCTGGAGTACCGAGGAATATCACCGTAAAGAGCTGGAGGAAACGAAGGAGAAAGCGAACAACTATTACAGCGCCTTGCGTGAGCTGGCGTACACCGTAGCAGATGAACGCAGAGGATCACCCGCAGCGGCGCATCATTGCGCGTGTCGTGTGGTTCCCTGGCTTGAGTCGTAAAGAGTAGTAAAACGGGTGCCCAGGGCGGCTGTAACCGCCCCGGAGCGCGTCACGTAGCAAAATCATTAATCACGATGGGTTCACAACATGACCGCAGAATTATATCACTATCGCAGACAAGGTGCAGACATAGCGCGCAGAATTGCCCAGCGAGCC
>NZ_CEEDCQ010000004.1:0-107751 GCF_979253565.1 Buttiauxella sp. AC038
CGCCAGGAAAGCAGTCTGAATCCGAAAGCCGTCAACATTAACCGGGATAAAGCCGGGAAGGTGGTGAGCCGGGATTACGGTGTCATGCAGGTCAATGACACGCATGTGCCCAGACTCATCAGCATGGGTGTCCTGAAGTCAAAAGACGAGTTGCTCACCAACCCCTGCCTGAATGTGCAGATTGGGGCGTGGGTACTGGCCACCCATCTGCAAAAATGTGGTATCAGCTGGTCATGCCTGGGCTCCTATAACGCTGGCTTTGCCGCCACGCCGACACAGGAAACCCGGCGCATGAACTACGCCCGCAAAATCTATGACCGGTATCGCCGGGAGCTGGGTCAGGGGTGATGATGAATGACCTGCTGCTGTCGATGCTGGGCCTGCCATTACTTTACAGCGCCGGGCATCAGGTGCTGCGCCTCGCGGCCCGCTACATTGCCCGGGCTGAGAACGGAGCCCTGCCTGACCTGCCACTGCGATCAGTGTTGCTGGCGTGTTGGCTGACATTGAGCATCGCCGTACTCAGTGCAGGCCTGGCGGGATTACTCACGCCGGTGCAGATGGTCCGGGCATTGATGGTCGGCGCCTGGTGCCTGCTGCTGGCATCGTTAGATCTGGCCCGTTACTGGCTGCCGTTTGCTTTCACCGCCCCGATGGCGTTTACCGGGGTGGTTTTTTCCCTGACGGTGTTACCCGACCGGGCCGCCAGTCAGTTACTGGCTGAAGGGCTCTGTGTATTTTTCCCGTTATTACTGATACGCCAGATAGCGGGCCGTCTCTGCGGGTATGAAATGTTTGGCCTGGGGGATATCTGGCTCATTACCGCCCTGGTGATGTGGTATCCGCTCGATGATGTCCTGACCGTCACCTTACTGGCGTTACTGCTCGCCCTGCCGGCGGCACTCAAACAGCGTGACCTGCCGTTTGGTCCGTTCCTCTGTCTGTTCGCCGCGCTGCCGGCGTTCATTTCGCTACAGGAAGTCTTATGAAAACCAGAAAGATCCACCGGGGCGTACTGAGCATCGAACTGGCCATCGTCCTCGCGGTGGTTGTCTTTGTCAGTATTTTTGGCCTCACCCGCTACCGCCAGTATGTTGATGAAATTGAGTGGACCCTGCAGGCCCGGCATATGAACGCGGTCACCGCAGCGGCCAAAAGCTATGTCCGGGATAAACGCAATACGCTGATCAGTCAGGTCTCCGGGGGCGGCACGGTGAGACTGACCGGCGCCCAGCTGCAGCAGGCCGGCTATTTACCCGATGGGTTTTCGCTGACCAATACCGCAGCCCAGACCTTCGAAGTGGCCATCACGCGTAACCCGAAAGCCACACAAAAATTGATGGCGTTTGTCTTCACCCGGGGCGGGATAGCGCTGCCTTATAAAGGGATGCGTTATATCTCTCAGGCCCAGGACGGTGCCGGTGGCTATATCCGGACCGCCAACCTGGCTGAAGGTGCGCAGGGGGGCTGGAAATACAATCTGGCCACTTACGGTCTGACCGGTGAGTCCGGAAGGCTGGCCAGCTTCCTGTCCTCGGACGTGCTGGGCACCGATGACCAGGAAAGTGACCGCCTGTACCGCTACGCCATTACCAGCCGGCCGGAGCTGAACCGGATGTATACCGCCATCGACATGAACGGCAATAACCTGAATAACGCCGGTACGGTCACCGCCGGCACCGGCACGTTCTCCGGGAACGTCAACGCCCGGGACGGCGTGTTTTCAGGGAATGTGACGGGCCAGAACGGTGCGTTTTCGGGAAATGTTACCGGCAGGAACGGCACCTATACCGGCACCCTGTCGGCCCCCACCATCACGGCAACCAACCTCAATGCACAGACGACCCGGACAACGGGTGAAACCTATACCGGCGGCTGGTACAGGACGACCGGTGATACGGGTTGGTACAACGAAAAGCACAACGGCGGTCTGTATATGTCCGACAGCCAGTGGATCAGAAGCTATGCCGACAAAGGGTTTTACACCGGCGGTCAGGTTCAGGCGGGTTCCCTTCAGTCCAACAGCACCATTGTGGCCAGCGGGAGTATTCAGGCAAACGGCAGACTGACAACCGGCGAGTTTGTGCAGGTGAATGGCGTGGCGGTGGCGGGCACCGCGTGTCCGTCAAATGGCCTGATAGGCCGTGATGCAGCAGGTGGCGTACTTTCCTGTCAATCCGGTGTGTGGAGCAGTTCGTCATCTTTGGGAAGTCTATCCACCTACACAGTGACGTACAGGGACCCAAGCGTGACAAAAAACATAGGACAGCATTCATTCTGTTCCTTGCTCGGCGTCCAGTTTTATGATGGAACAAGTTCAGTTGCAACATCCTGCCTGCTGTCAGTTGACACGCAAAAAAACTGGATACTGAAAGGATCACCCGCGAACATGACGACGACTAAATGCGACGCAGTATGTATTAACTGAGCCATGTTGTACCTGGCTGTCAATCTGGTGCGTGGAAAGGCATCGGTTCAAACGCACCTACTGTAGATAGATTTTCGATCATGCCCATCCCCAGCGACATGATATCGGCCGGCTACCACTACACCATCATTTCGCCTCTTTCATCACAGCGCCGGCCTGCGTGCCGGCACTCATTAGCCTTTCACGGACTTCACCATGAAACGACACGTACTCGCGGCGCTGTTGCCGCTGCTGGCTGGCTGTCAGTCAGCGCCAGTCAGTTGTCTGACTGACACATCCGACTCGATCAGGCAGGCCACCCAGGCTCGCCAGACTGACCTGTACCGTCTTCATCAGGCGGGCGCCATTAATCAGATTTCCAACACGCTGCCGGGGCAGATAACGGCAAACAGCCAGCGGATCACGCTGTCGTGGGAGGGCGATGCAGTGGAATTGCTGCACACGCTGGCCAGACAACGCGGATACCGTCTGGCCTATTCAGGCACCCGCCTGCCTCTGCCCGTCAGTGTCCATGTGACCGACATGACCTTTAACCAGGTGCTGGATTTGATACGCGTTCAGACAGGCTGGCGCGCCACACTCACTCAGGATGGTATCGAGCTGCGCCTGCACTTTTCCCTGCCGGATAAAGGAGATCGCACCGTATGAGGCCTTATCTGTTGATTGCCGCCTTACTGCCTGGCGTAGTGTTGCCGGCACTGGCGCTTGAGGCTCCGCCGGATATTTCGACCTACCTCAGTCCGCAGAAGAACGACTTCAACGGGCTGAGCGAAACGGAATGGCAGATGATTAATGACGCCGGGCACACCGTCGGCTTCCAGGGTGGAAAAGCCCAACGCGCTTACGAGCTGCGTCAGGCCCTGGTCAACCGGGACGATGTGCTCAGCCGGGCCTATGACTTTCGCCCCCTTATCAGCCGGCAGGGGTATCTGCCCCCGGTGATTGTGACGGCCAAAGACACCGCCCACATCACGCCCGACCAGATACGCACCGCGTACCGCACCTACAACATTCTGTCTCCGGCCCGTTTTGTCAGTAACCCGCCAGGCTGGCGTACCTGGCTGTTAACCGGTCTTGCCGTGCAGCCTGAACGACCGGACCCGGGGGTTATCCCGAAAAACAGCAAAGAGCGTGATGTCTGGCAGACGGCCATTCGCACCGGCTGGGAGGAAGGCCGCCAGAGTGCCGACCGCACGCTGGAGTCCAACTTTAACCGCCTGACGAGGGATTACACCGGCATGCTGCGTTATTCCACCCTGCGCCAGCAGGGCATGATCAGCGCCCCGGATGTGAAAGAAACCCAGCAGACCGTGACCGGCACACATGAAGAACTGATGCTCGGCGACAAGGTGAAACAGATTGAGAAACACAGTGGTTTTGTGCTGGACAAAAAAGCCTGGAAACCTGCGGTCCGTAAGGAGAGCCAGTGACCTTTATCCCCTTTGATTTTCAGGCACACGGCGGGCTGAACAGCGAGACGTTCTGCCAGTTTCTGGTCCACTGTGCCCGCCATCATGTATCAGACATCTTTATTCAGGGCGGCGGGCCGCTGGTTGTGGATTTTTATGGCCGTAAGGTCAGGGCCAGCGCCTTCCGCGTCGAACCACCGCAGTTACAGCGCCTGATGGATGAGGTTTTTTCCGAACAAATTAAAGGAGAGCTGAAGGCCGGTCGGGGTATCGACCGTACCCTGCAGCTGACCGGCGATATGGCGCAGCGACACGGACTGGCGCGCGGCGAGCGGCTGCGTTTTCGCTGCAACTTCGTGCAGGCCACCATCGGGGATTACGACACGGTGCCGGCACTGACGCTGCGAACCATTCCGACCGTGATACCGGCGCTGGAAACACTGGGGCTGGAAACCGATTTGTTTCCGGCCCTGCTGCCCCATAAGGGGATTGGCCTGGTGGTCGGTGAAACCGGCTCCGGCAAATCGACGCTGCTGGCGGCCATTTATCAGTACTGTGCCCTGAACGACCCGGACCGCAAAATTGTGACGGCAGAAGATCCGATTGAGTTTCTGCTCAATTTCCCCGGCGCCGTGCTGATGCCCGAACAGTCCGAAATTGGCCGCGATATCCCGACCTTTGCCGAACACCTTCGCCTGACCCTGCGCCGTGCGCCTGGCGTTATCGGCGTGGGCGAAATCAGGGATCCGGAAACCCTCAGCGGGGCGGTGATGAATGGTCAGTCCGGTCACCTGTGTCTGTCCACCATGCACACCAACTCACCCGGTGAAACCATTCCCCGTGCCCTGATGCTGGTTCCGGAAGGACAACGTGAAGCGATGGCCGGCAACCTGCTGAGCAACCTGCAGTACGTCATTGCTCAGCGACTGCTGCGCACCACGGACGGCAAGCGTCAGGCTGTCCGTGAATACCTGGTGTTTGATGACCACGTCCGCCATGAACTGGGGAAACTGCCTTACACCCAGTGGCGAAACTGGATCGATAACCATCTGGCCGGACTGGGGCGACGCATGAGTGATGTTGCCTGGCGTCTGTACCGGGAAGCGCGTATCGAACGCCGCGAGCTGCTGACGGTTATCAGCGAGCGGGAAATAGCACGGAGGGAAGCACAATGAATATCTGCCCATGGCGGGATGCGGGACGGCGCCTGGAAGTATTCGGGATACCGGTGATGCTGGGTGCGCTCTACTTCGCCTGGTTTCAGTGGCCTGAGACGATGACGCTGTGGATAGTCACCGCCATCATCGCCTTCTTTAAAGTCATCTCCTTGTTTGGTTTCACCCTGACGGTGCTCTGGCAGCGTCTTTTCTACTTCCTGCGGGGCCAGCGTTTGTCCGGTCGGCCGTGGTGGTATCGCAAATTCTATGAATAGCGGAGGTCGTTATGGAAAAACGCACGTACCTCACCATTCTGCCGGACAACCGAACTGTGGCGCTGCGGGCCGCAGGAAAGCTGGCAAACGGTGAAAATGCTCTTGAATATGATCGCTCACAAAAACTCTGGTTTGCGAAAGACGGCGCGGACCTGGAACGGATAAAAGATTGGTTGCCGGAAAACACAACCACCGGTAATACCGTCACGGTGGGGACAGACCTGTCTCCCCGGGAAGAGTTCGCTAAGGTTCTGGAAGAGGCCGGGTTCGTTCTCAGTGACCTTCCTCATATGGACGGCAAAATGCACCGGGTGGCCACGAAGGAAGATACCCACGGTAAAAAATCGGGGGTGTATCGGGGTTATCTCGATGGCCGCCCGGCAGGCTGGTATCAGAACCACCGCGCCAGTGAAGGCAAGGTGAACTGGACCTCCACCGGCAGCTTCACCTGGGACCCCGCCGACGCCGTCCGCCAGAAAGCGCTGCAGGCACAAAAGCGCTGGGACCGGGAACAAAAGGAGCAGACAGACTTTGCCCGTATGTCCGCCACCCTGACCCGCCAGTGGGAAAAAATGCCGCCCCCCGCCCCTGACCATGCTTACCTGGTCAGAAAAGGCGTCCCGGCCACCGACGGTGTCAGACAGGATAAGTACGGCAATCTGGTTATCCCCCTGCGCAACACCCACGGCGATATTCGCTCGCTGCAGTACATCGATCCGGAAGGCAAAAAGAACCTCAAGAAAGACGCCGAGAAGACCGGCAACTTCTTTGTGGTGGGAGGCGCGCTGGTCCCGGGGATGCCGGTGCTTTATGCAGAAGGTTATGCCACGGCCGCCAGCCTGAATATGGCCACCGGCCTGCCCGTGGTGATGACGGTCGATGCCGGCAACATGGTGACAGTGTCACAGAAAATCAAAGATGCTCACCCGGATGTGCCACACATCATTCTGGGTGAAGACGACTTTACCCGTAAGGACAACAAAGGCCTGCTGAAGGCAGAAGAAGCCGCCCGCAATATTGGCGGCATGTACGTCATCCCGACGTTTACCGACAGTGAACGCGCCCAGGCTTTTGCCGGCACCGCCTCCTTCAGTGACTTCAACGATATTCATGCCGCCCGGGGACTGGATGCTGTCCGGGACCAGCTGGCACCCGTTCTTGACCCACTGCTCCCCCAATGGCGTCAAATTTTCTCAGAGGAAAACACCATGCCAGGTAATTTTAAGGAAGGTCAGCCTGAAACGCCTGTGTCTGAAACGACTACAGGTCTGGAGCCGAATAAAGTAGAGCTACCGAAAGCTGAGCATGAAACGATAACTTTGTACCACGGTTCACCTGCCACCTTTAGTGCCATTGACTCTGAAAAAATAGGGTTAGGTCAAAACTTTGTGGGGCGAGGTTTTTATACAGATACGTCGATTTTAGGCGTGCACTATGCGATGGAGGAAATAAATCATAAGGACTATCACGTTTATGAATTAGAAATCCCTTCTACTGCGATTATTTTAGATCGTTCTGATAGTTCATCATTAACAGATGAACTGCGTGAGCGAATCAGAGAGGCAGGGAAAACGGTTCATCAACGACTTACAGAGAATGGTGAGGCTTCACGCTCAGAGCTCGGGGAAAAACTCGCTGACAGCAAGAATATAGATGAAACATTTCTTATGTTCGCCAGCAGCCCCCAGGGTATGAGCATTCTTAAAGAGGCAGGGATTGATGCATTGAAAGACAATAGCTATGTCGCCATTGTCAACACAGACCTCATTGATAACGTTCGTTTACGCTCTGCGGGGGAATATAAAAGCAGAAATGACGCAATATATTGATAAGGCGTTAGGTGATGTCGCTCAGGACGACTCAAGATTGTCAAATATCTTGCAAGAAGAACCGATTTTTTCAAAACACTATGATGCCATCCGTTCAGAACTCGTAACGCTGGCCACGGCTCAAAATAAGCCAGAAGAAGCTGAAAGGTTGACGTCTCTACTTACACACACACTCGTTGAAACTATTGATAGCAACCCTGACAGAAAAACACATATTACCCCGTTAAACCGACTTTATGCGGAAGCAATAAGAAGCCTGGACCTGAATCATAATAATAGTGCTGCAACGCTTGGTCACTTGATTGATAGCGCTGTTGTAAACATGAGCCCTGACCCAAAACGAGTTGCTGAACCTGATAAACCAGAACCAGCGGCACCTGAACCAGTACCACTCGCAGAACCCGATAAACCCGAACCAGCGACACCTGAACCAGTACCACTCGCAGAACCCGATAAACCCGAACCAGCGGCACCTGAACCAGTACCACTCGCAGAGCAAAATACACAAGAATCCACGCCAGAATCAGAAGTCCCTGAACAACCACGTCCAGATCCAACACCTTTATCCGCGCCAAAAACTGAAGACCTCAAACCATCTGAATCCGCAACATTAGCGCCTGAAAATGTGTCGCCGGTTGTAGAAAACGGTTTTGCCTTCACTTTTGGCCGCCAGCCGGGTGATGTATCCCCGGACACGGACACCCCGGTCGCCACCCGTCTCGATCTGGATGAACTGCTTCAGGGCCTGACCAGCCGTCAGGACGGTAACACCTGGATTTACGCGCTCGACGGACAGGATGCGTTCCGTGATTACGGTGACCGTATTGTCATGGCCACTCCGGAAGCCAGCGACAACGACCGCATGATTGTGGCCGCCCTACTGTCTGCGAAAGCGAATCACCGGGGCGCGGTGGAGGTGACCGGCTCGCCGGAGTTCATTACCAGAGCGCTGACCCTGATTGCCGATAACAACATTGAGGTCCACCTCAAAAATCCGGAGCAACGGGCACAGTTTGACGCGTTGCTGGCCAGCCGGGATGAACAGAAGGTCCCGGAAAATGGCATGACGATGACACCACAGGAACCCGGCCCGGTCAGTGAGGCGGCACCGGCACCGGCTACACAACCTGTCACCGCCCCGACGGCCACCACCGCGCCTGTGGATACCGCGCCTGTCGCACCGGTGGCCGCTGACACGCCTGCGCAACCCGTACCACCCATGAGCGTCATCGAGCGTGAAACCCTGCGCGCGGGACTGACCGGCAAACTGATGGAGGCCGGCCCGGCGCCTTATCAGTTTGATCCGAAGAACACCCCCAGCTATTACGTGACATTGCGGACAAAGCAGGGGGCGAAAACCTACTGGGGAGTGGAGCTCGGGCAGGCACTGGCGGACAGCGGCAAGCAACGCGGCGACATGATCAAGCTCCAGCATCTGGGCAAAAAGCCGGTGACCGTTAACGTGCCGGTGAAAAATGAGCAGGGCGTGGTGACCGGCTTTACGCCCCACGAAACTCACCGTAATCAGTGGACCATCACCCCGGCGGTCAATAACCAGTTACTGACCGACAACCCGGACAAAGTCGCCCCGGCTCAGCTGGCGGCGTATGACGGTAACGCGTTCTGGCAGGTTCAGGCGCAGGTGGTGCAACAGGCTAACCTGCCATTGGCCACGCCGGACGCACAGGGACACAGCCTGCTTTATACCGGTCCGGATGGCAAAGGCCAGCCCGCACCTGAGCAACCTCCGGCTAATACTCCGGTTCCCGCGCCGTCGAAAGCCGCCGGCTCGCTGGTCATGCAGGCTTTTGATGACAACGGTCAGCTGCTCGCCCATCTGGTCAAAGGCAACGGTGATTACCTGCAGGGCGTGGTGCGCCATGAAAATGAACTGCAGCATGTGCTGGCCCGTCTGTGTACCGCATCAAACGGCGATCGCTTTCTGGCGCTTAATACGGTGCGCGACGACGGCTCACTCTCGCTGATAGGCCACGCCTCACCGGTCAATCAGCTCAAGGGCGCCGAGGTGAATTACGACACCTTTGCTTTCCGGCTCACCGGTAAGGACGCACCGAAATTTGCCGTCCCGCTGGTCAGCCCGGAAAAGATCCCGCCGGCACTGCACAGCAAACTGGGGTTCACGCAGGCATACACGCCACCGAAAGCGGAAGAGGCTGCCCCACAACCGCGTCAGCAGGCTAAGCCGGCCATGCAGCATCAGCCCATGTGAGGAAATGATGAACAAATTACTGATAACGACACTCGTTCTGGCGTTAAGTCCGGCCGCAGAGGCGGCCTCCTGCCGGGCCGCGACCGCCGCGCAGGTGGGCAGTGAAGCCGGGTATAACCGGGCCAAAGCCGCCGCCGATGCCTGGGCTCAGCGCCAGCAGACAGTGTCCAAATCTCTGGGGGACTGTCTGGGAAATATCTCGACCACCATTACCGCCCCGACGTTCCCGAACTTATCAAACGTACTCAACCAGATTGGCCAGAAAATCTGTAAGACCGCGCGCGATAAAATTAACGACTATGTGCCGTCAACGATTGACCCGTGGGGCAACCTCCCCACGGCCTCGCTGTCCTCGTACCGTGTGCAGACCACCCCGGTGGCCACCCAGGCCGCGCCGGTGAGTCAGGCCGTCGGCAACACGTTTATTTCCCTGAACTGAAGACACCACTATGGATAAACATCAGGCCTCCCCCGGGGAGGCTTCACCCCGGATGACATCGTCACCAACCCGTTTATGGACGCCCTTGTGCTCCAGCAACAAAATCAGCTTAACGCCGGCTTTGCCCGCCGTTCGCTGTCCGTCGCCCTGGTGGCCAGCACACTGTGTCTGCTGCAGTTGCCCGTCACCGGCTTTCTCGCCTGGCAGGTCGCTCACCCGCCGGTGAAATACTTTGCCACCTATAACGGCAGTATTCTCAAGCAGGTCCCCACCTCAGAGCCGGCCTACCGGGATGATGAGATTGTGGCCTTTGGTGACCGGCTGATACGCGATGCCTTCCAGCTCGACTTCCGCAATTACCGCACCCAGATAAGCGGTCTGCAGCAGAAGTTCTCAGAGGCTGGTTTTGCCAGCTACTACAGCGCCCTGACCAGCTCAAACCTGTTCACGGCCGTGAAAGACCAGAAGATGCTGATGTCAGCCAACGTCACCCGCAAAGGGGTGATACAAAAACGCGGCCGACTCGGTGATGGCCCTTACATGTGGGAAATCCAGTACCCGGTCACGTTAAGCCTGGACGGTCAGACCCGCAGCCTGCCGGCGCAGAACTTTATCTTTACGGTCCGTATTCAGCGCGCCGACGTCAGTCAGAAGCCGGAAGGCATCGAAATGGCCTCCATCGTCACCCGCGACGCCCGCTAGTTCATTTTCACAGGATAAACATCATGTTCAGACACTCCCTGATGGCGGTGGCCCTGCTGCTGCCTGCCTTTACCGTGTGCTCAGCAGACTGGGAGCCGGCCCGTACCGCAAGCTCCGGCCAGAAACCCACAACGGCACTGCCCGCTGCACCGGCAGGCGCACAACCCACCACTGCCAGCGCAGCCCCGGCACCGGGGGCCAACGGGGCAGATATCACCGCGCCGCTGCGCCAGACGCCGCCACCACCTTCACCGTCGGAAGCGGAAGCCTGGGCTAAAGGTCAGGTTGCGCCGCTCAGTCGTGCCGAAGTGGAGAGCGTGAGCCAGGCCATTGATGAAGGTGTGCGCGGTCGCGCCTGGCAGGCCGCCGACGTGGTCCCGCGTATATCCACCCAGACAGTGAATCTGTCGCCGGGCGGCTCACTTCCGGTGGTCCGCACGGCCATTAACCAGGGCAGCACGGTGATGTTTACCGACAACACCGGTGCCCCGTGGCCGATTTCTGTCCCGCCATACAACAGCAATGAAAAAGGCTTCAGCGTCACCTACATCCCTGAGAGCAGCCTGATGACCGTGCAGGCGCTGCGTCAGTACGACAAGGGCAATATTACGGTGTACCTCAAAGGGCTGGCGGTGCCGGTCATCATCAACGCGATGAGCGGTGAGCCGGAAAATGCCGCCGCCTCACGCATTGTGGACAGCCGACTGGATCTGCGCATTCCGCAACGGGGCCCGGCGGCCCGTGCCATGCCGTCCGGTCAGACCAAAATAGACCTGAATAACCCGACGCTGCAGGCGTTTCTCGATGGCGTCCCACCCGCTGGCGCTAAGCGGCTCAAAACACAGGGCGATGTCCCGTCCACGCAGGTCTGGCAGATGGGCGATGACCTGTTTGTCCGTACCCGCAGTGAACTGCGCGATCAGTTTGAACTCACTCAGGCGTCCGGCGACGGCACGCTCTTTTACAAATTGCCCCTGGCACCGGAGCTGGCCTTTTCTGTGGCCGGTAAAACGGTCTGGCTGGGCATTTCTCTGGAGTAATTATGGCTGCTGAAAAAGACGTGGGCCGGGACATGAAAAAAACCGGTCTGGTAATAGGCGGTGTGCTGTTTGCCGTGATTGCCGGCGGGTTTCTGCTGGCCACCTGGCTGAGCGCCCCACCGGAGCAGGCCTCACGCATTGCGGTGGATAAGGCGGCGAACGGCACCGGCACCGCCACCCCGGAAAGCCCGCAGTACAGCAAAGTGCTGAAGGCCAACAATGAAGATGGCGCCCGACAGGCGCATGAAGAAAATGGCAGTTTTATTGCCTCAGTCGGCAGTGGCAACGTGCATGAGGAGCCCATTGCGCCTCCGCCACCGCCCCCACCATCTGAGCCGGTCCAGACCGTGCAGCAGGTGAATTATGTGCCACAACAGACGATGGATCCGGACAAGAAGAAGGCGCTGGAGACATTACTGATGGCGCTGATGGAGCAGCGCCAGCCGGCCACCGGGCAGCTGGCCAGTGTGGCTGGCGCGCCGGCAGGACAGTCCGGGCAGGCACCGGGAGGGGCGAATGCACAGAACACCGTCTGGTCAGCCTGGACCGACAGCCTGTCAACGCAAACGGCCACCGCCGGGGTGACAGGTGCGCCGGCCACCGTCACCGAGCGGGTGCTTATTCCTGCCGGTTCACGCCCGGGTGGCGTGATAGAAACCGCCATTGACTCGGACAACACCCGTTCACAGGTGCTGGCGCGTATTCCCTCCGGGCCTTACGCCGGGGCGACATTGCTGGCCAACGGGGTTCAGTTGGCAGGCGACGGGGTGAGCATTAACTTCAACCGCATGGAATGGCAGGGGGACACCTGGAATGTGGACGTGTGGGCCGCGATGCCCGACACCCTGCAGTCTTCGGTCGCCAGCGACGTCAACAACCGTTACACCTCACGCATCATCGTGCCGGCCCTTGCCGCCGGCCTCGGGCTCGGGGGTCAGCTGTATGCCAGCGCGAACACGCAGATCCTGAGTAACGGCTTTAACAATATTGAAGGGCGCGTGGGAATGCCGGATGCGACTGCCGTGGCCGGCACGGTACTGGGTGGCGCTGCCCAGCAGGGAGGACAGGTGATTGCCAGCGATGCGCAGCGTCTGCCAGTGAAACAGGTACTGGTCAACCGGGGCCAGACAGTGGCCCTGCTGTTTATGAGTGCCGTCAGAACCACAGACAACGTGACCCGGGCGGCGCAGGCCGCCACTCCACAACGTTAAGGATACCCCATGAGTCAGCCATTTTTTGACACCGGCCCTGAGCCGGAGGCCACCCCATTGCCGGAAGACACGCCAGAACCTGCCGTCACTACACAGGAACGTGTGGCACCCGCGAAACCGGTTAAGCCGAAGCGCCAGATTTTCGGTTACGACCTGTTCACCCTGCTGGGAGGGGCTGGCGCCATTATCGCCCTGCTGGTTTACGCCTTCTGGCCGGAGCCCTCCCCTGTGCGCCAGCTGACGGAGGAGCCGGTGATTCAGCAGGCAGCCCCGGAGGAGCCCTTTGCCCCGGAGCCCGTGGTGTCACCGCCACCGGTCACGCCGGAGGTGATAACACCTGAACCGTCGCCGCTTCCGGTCCCGGAAAGCAACCCGGCACTGGAAGCCTCGGTAACGACGCTGTCCGGGCGCCAGGACAACAGCGAAAAGCGTATTGAGGCACTGGAAGCCCGCCTCAAAGCCCTTGAGCAACAGCCCCGACCGCAGGCCACACCGACCGCACCGGCACGTAAAGCCACGCAGCCCAAACCGGTGGCCAGAAGTGCGCTGGCACGGACAACCCCGGCACAACGCAGCGGCGTGAAAGGCTGGCGCATTAACTCGGTGTACCCGGGCATGGCGTGGCTGTCAGACGGTAAAAGCACCTGGGCGGTCTACCCGGGTGACACCCTGCACGGGATGCGTATTGAGGCCATCGATGCCGCTCGTCGTGAAGTGCGAACCAGCCAGGGCGTGATACGCCAGGGGGACTGATGGACGTCGTTCAGATACTCGTCAGCGTCGCCGGCGGACTGAAAACCAGCGGGATCAACCTGATCCTCTCACTGGGGGTGTTTGTCGGTCTGGGGGGCTGCATCGTCGCCCTTGTCTCCACCATTACCCGCACCCGGTCCGGTAAGCCGGTCAACGGCATGAAAGCCCTCATCGCTGCCGTCACCGGGGCGGCACTGATTGCGCTGCAGCAGATGATGAACAAAGCCGCCCACACGCTGGGGTTCGGGGATGTGTCCTTTGACGCCATCGCCTACGCCCCGGAGTCCCTCGGTTACGCAAAGCTGTCGGTGGATGCGGTTCTCACCCTGCTGCGGGCCGTCGGCGCGCTGTTTTTTTACATGGGCCTTGTCAGGGCCCGTCGTGCCCTGGTGGATGGCCACACCGGCCTGTCCGCCCGGCAGGACATCGGCACGGGCATGGTGATGGTTATCACCGGCATCCTGCTGCTCTGCAATCCCCAGTTACTTGATGCACTGCAAAAAACTCTGGGTCTGACCTGGAATTAACCTTTAAAACAATGGAGTAGTAAATATGCGTAATTTCATTCTGTCCGTTTCTGTTCGTCTGTGGGTCCGTATCTGGCTGGCACTGGACGCGCTGCACACCCGTCTCGCACTGGCGCTGACCGCCCTGCTCGGCACCGTCACCTTACCCGCTCATGCCGCTGACGACGTGTTTGGCATGTTCGATAACGTGGCGAAAGGGGCCGAAGGCTCCACCAAAAGCCTGATGATGGTGGCCAAGTTTGGCGGCGTCGCTTTGGTGATTCTGGGGATCGGTCTGTGGGTGGCCAAAAAGAAAAACCCGCAAATCACCTGGGGCTGGATCCTCACCCCGCTGGGTGCCGGCTGCATCCTGATTGCCATCGACCAGTTCATCAAGAAAGGTCAGTCCACCCTGCAACTCAACCCGGTTGACCTCTGAGTTAACGCTCATCCTCCCGGCAGCTCTGCTGCCGGGTCTTTCTTATTACCCCGGAGTGCCTATGGAAATCGTCATTTACCATTCAGAAAAACATGACCTCATCTTCGCCGCTGAAAAGGGCTCGCGTCGGGAAACGGACGTCACCGACCAGGTGCTGCGGGCGGTGGCGGACCATATCGGAATGGGGTTTAAGATGCCCTTGCAACAGCAGGGGCGTGTGGTGGCAGAAATCGGTGTCTTCACACCAGGGCAGGATAAATGAGTACTTTCTTACGCCATGCCCTGCTGCGCTGGCCCGTCACCCTCGCCCCCTGTACCGAAGACATGGACGAGCCGGTGTTGAGCTGGGAGGCACCACACAACGCCGCCGGTGTCGCCCTGCTGGCCCCGCTGGAGACTGACTTTTACCATTGCGGTCGCATCGCGCATGACCACGGTTATGACGCCGACGTCTGGCTCATTCCCGTGGACCGTCTGTGTGAACTGCTGGCCCGGACCTTTCCGGCTGGCGATGTACGCGAAGCCGTGCGCAAACAATTGCACAAACCCGCGCTGCGCTGGCAGCAGAGCCACACGGAGATGGTCCGCCTGACCGTGGCGCACCGTTATGAAACCTTCAGTACCGAACAGCAGGTATGGGGACATGAAAGCGAACCCCATCCACCGGCACTGGTGAAACGTGCCCGCGAACTGACCGCCGGTCAGTGTGACACCTGCGGGTGTGTCCATGAGGCGAACACCCTGGTGTTTCGCGACGGTAATCCGGAACACCACGGCGACAGCAATCTGGGGGTGAGTTGCCCCGTCTGCCACTTCAGCCATCGGCTGAACACCCTGGGGGCCAATGACGGCGTGATGGTGTACCTGCCGGAACTGTCCGCCGCTGATGTCAGCCTGCTGCTGCGCGCCGTGATTCTTGCCCGCGCACACGGCAATGCCCGCCAGAAAGAGGGCGCCACGCAGATCCTGAACTGGCTCACCGGTCACCGGGAAGAAACGGAAGCCTTCTGGGGCACCAGTCATCCCGGTGAGTTTGGCCAGGCGCTGATGCAGGCCAGTCCGCCGATGCGGGAAGATTTACAGCAACGCCTGCGCCATATGGCCCTGATTATTAACCCCACCCTGCTCAGCCACCCGGTCCTCTCCGGTCCGGCACCGGACACCTGGTCTGACACGCTGAACACGTACCACAGCCAGAACTGACGAGAACACGCCATGAAAAACCCGTTAATCACTGCCCTGGAAGGGGTGGAGAGTGCCATTGCCTGGGCGTCACGTTACGCACTGGGCCAGGACTTTGCCCGCTACTGCGATTTACGCACCACCATCGGCCTGACAGACGACGACCGCAAACGCCGACCGGACATGAGCTCTCCGTATATTTTCGTCACGAACGATGGCCACTACGCCAGCGTATTTGAAATTGAGGGAAGCTACTGTCAGTTTAACGAGCAGGAGGCCGTGACGGAGGAAGAACGCCGCGACCCGGCGCTGTTCTCCGCCTACATTGCCCGTCTGCACACCATCCTGAGCAGTGAATTTCAGGCGGTGGGCCATAAAGTCAGCTTCATCTTTGAGCGGGATCCGGAAAAAGGACGCGAAGAGCTGCGCCGCCTGCTGGCACACCAGTACCGGGGCCTGAAGCGCATGGGGCTTGACCTGTCCGATATTCTGGATGAGCGCATTGAGAAGCTGGCCCCGTTTATCGCCCGGGAGCGCGCGTTTATGGTGGTGTACACCGCCAAAAACGCCCTGAGCACCACTGAAATTCGTGATGAAGAGAAACGCCGCGAGGCCCTGCTCAAAAAGGCACCGGGCGCGCGCTTTGGCCAGAATCCGGAATTTCAGGCACTCGAAGGGCTGAAAATTCGGCACGATGCCTTTATCACCACGCTGGAAAACCAGCTGGCGCGCGGGGATTTCAGCACCCGTATCCGCCTGATGACGGCGCATGAGTTTGGTGGCCATCTGCGTCAGCAAATTGAGCGTGAAAGTACCTCATCCGACTGGCGTCCGTTCCTGCCCGGTGATGTCCGCTGGCCTCACGGCCTGCCCAAAGGCGAGGATCACTCCTGTCTGCTGGCCCCGCACCTGAACTACCAGCTGTTTAACTCAGAACCAGAGCCTGCCGGTAATCTGATGCACCTCGACGGATACTGGCATGCCACTCTGGCGTTATCCCTGGGGCCTCAGAAACCGGAAACCTTCAGCCAGCTGTTTGCCAAAATCAGCCCGAAACTGCCCTGGCGGGTCCGGATGGACATCATGCCGGGCGGGCTGGATGTCCTTGGCGGCAAGCGCATGGTCCTGAGCCTGGCCGCCCTCGCCCCGCCGCTACGCAGAGTGTATGAATCCGTACAGTGGCTGGAAGGCACACACCAGAGCGATCCGGTTTGTGCCATGGCCATCAGCGCCAGTACGTGGGGACGCACCACGGAAGAGGTGAAGCGTAACCGTACTCTGCTGAAAAAAGGGCTGGAGTCCTGGGGGGTCTGTGAAGTGACGACCACGTTCGGGGATCCGCTGCGCGCATGGGTGGCCACACTTGCTGGCTCCAATGCGCTCAGCATTCCGTCCCTGCTCTTCCCGCCGCTGTCTGCCGCCCTTGCTCTGCTGCCGCTGCAGCGTCCGGCCACACCGTGGGACGATGATGCGAGTATTGTGTTCAGCAGCACTGACGGCAAACCCATTCCGGTCCGTCTGGCCAGCAGCCTGCAGACCAAATTCACCGAAGTGGTCGCCGGCGAACCCGGCACCGGGAAATCGGTGATGCTCGGCGCGCTCAGTGAGGCCATTTTGTTCTCAGGCCAGAATCAGCTGCCGTACCTGTCGTATGTGGATAAAGGCTTCTCAGCGCAGGGACTTATCCGGCTTATCCGTGACGCCCTGCCCCCTGAGCGCCAGGACGAAGTGGTGGGGGTGGTGCTGGAGAACAGCCGCGAGTTCTGTAAGAACCCGTTTGATGTCCAGCTCGGTGCCCGCTACCCGCTCTCACCGGAGAAGGAGTATCAGCTCAATATCTGCGAAACACTGTGTATCGATCCGGAAACGGGGATGCCGCCCAATGCCCAGGACTGCCGGCAAATTCTGAGCAAGGTTATCGATATCGCCTTTAAAAATAATGCCGAGGTCACCCCGATACGCTATGCGCCGTCGGTGGAGCCGGGGGTGGATGAGGCGCTGGAGAAAACCGGCCTCAACAGCGAGTTTGATGCGTCATGGTGGGCAATGGCGTCCTGGTATGAAGTGCGTGACCTGCTGTTTGCACGCGGCGAAATTCAGGCGGCCACCCGCGCGCACTACCAGGCGATGCCGGAACTCAGTGATCTGCAGGCACAGCTGAACAGCCAGGATATCCGTACCGAGTACGGCAGTATCACCCGCAAGGGCAGCGATGAGTCGCTCATCTCCTATATTGGCCGCTGCCTGTCCGATGCGCTGCGCTCCTACAAAATGCTCGCCGGTCGTACCGCTTTTGAACTCAACCCGAACACCCGGGTGATTGCCATTGACCTGAACAACGTGGTGGGAGGCAAAACCCGCGCCGGTCAGTTACGTACCGGGCTGATGTACCTGTTTGCCGGGCAGATTGCCGCCGGGCATTTTGAGCTGCCGCAGTACCGTAACGAACTGAAGGATCTGCTCGCCCCGGCCTACCGTGAATTTCATCATGACCGGCTTACCCAGCTGGCGCAGGAGGTGAAAACCAAAATCTATGATGAACTGCACAACGTAAAAGACATTCCCTTCATCATGGAAAAACTGGAAACACAGGATCTGGAGAACCGGAAATTCTTCATCCGTACCGTACTGAGCTCGCAGTACCTGAACCACTTCCCGGCATCGATACTGAAATCGGCTAACTCCCTGTACCTGATGCAGGTATCCCATGAAGATCTGCCGTTGCTGACAGAACATTTTGGCGTTCCCCTGCATACAGCGGAAGCCTTCCGCCGGTTGGGCAGTGGCGCTGCACCGGACGGCAGCGGCACCGCGTTTCTGGCGTGTTTTCGTCTGAAGACGGGCAGGATGGTACAGATACTGAAAAACACGCTCGGCCCGAAAGAGCTGTGGGCACTGAACTCCACCCCGGAAGATGCCGCCCTGCGTGACCTGCTGTATGACCTGCTCGACGGGCGCACGGCGAGGGCTATCCTCGCGGAGCACTTCCCGTCAGGCAGTGCCGCACGACTGATTGCGCTGCGCAAGAAAGAAGCCCGTGAGTCCGACCACACAAACATCATTAACCGACTGGCCAGTGAGCTGATTGCTTCCCGTGGCCTGAACATCTGACAGGTAACCCTATGCGAAAATTGTTACTGACCACCTGTGTGGCCAGCCTGATGCTGCCGGCCGTTCAGGCGCTGGCGTACACGGTCAACGTCAACAGCAGTATCCCCATCACCACCCAGGTGGTGCCCCAGTTAACCACCGCGAACGGCACACTCACCGGTATCCTGACCACCACCCGCGAACTGGGTGGTGCGGTCAGTTCGGGTAACGACAAAATTGCCGCCATGATCCAGCAGTCAAACGAGAACATGCAGCAGTTCGCCACCTACGCGCAGCAGGCGCAGAGTCTGGAAACGGCCCGCCGCAGCTACACCGTGCCGGCGTCCATCTGCAGTGAGTCCGGCTCCGGACAGGCGGCGCAAATTGCCCGTCAGTCCGGATCAAAACAGGGCCAGCTGTCCAGCGGCAAAGCCGTGAGCAATACAGCGGTGAAAAAGGTGCTGGAAAACAAGGCAGCGGCACCCGATCAGGACCTGTTTGCCACCACCAGTGTCCACAGCCAGTACTGCACGGCCGCCGATGTCCAGGCCTGGGGGGAGCTGTGTAAACGGGAATCGGACCTGCCGGGCGGGGACAAACAGCTGCGCTCGGTCCTCGCCGGGGCAGGCAAAGAGGACAAAGCCCCTGAGCTGACGTTCACACCTGAACAGACCGATGCCGCGATGATGTACATGAAAAACTCCGTGCGTAAAAGCGTGGGGCGCACGCTGAAGAAAGGGGAAATTAAAACCGACGTCGGACGCCAGTATCTGGGACTGGTCACCCAGCATGACGCGATACAGAGTGCGGCCGAGCAACCGCAGCTGGCGATGATTGCCGACAGCCAGCCGAACGAGGCGACAAAAGCCGTGCTGGCTGAAGCCCTGCAGTCACCGTCAAGCCAGGCGTGGTTTGATGAAAACGCCTCTCCCGAGGCAAAACGCACCGGCATGATGTCCCGGCGTGAATTTGAAGCCTTTGAAGTCAACCGCCGCTATGCCAACACCGATTACCAGACGGACTTACAGGAAATGGACGGCGACAATCTGGTGCGCGAATCCATCCGTATCCAGAGTCTGCAGAATGCCCTGCTGCTCAGCATCCGCCAGCAGCTGCAGGAGAACGCCATTCTGGCCGGTCAACAATTGAGTCTGGCTGGCGCTGATTATTACGAACCCCGCCTGGTGCAGAAGCTGCAACAGGTATCAACCGGAGCGGCCCGCGAATGAAACCTGAAACCGTCAAGAAAGTCAGCTGGCGTGCGGCCAGCATCCTGCTCCCGCTGCCGGAAGCCCGCACCATAATGCGCACCCTCAGCTACGCCGGGGAAAAAAACTGGAACAGGTGAAAGAACTTCGCCGCCGACATCGTGAAGAGAAAGCCCTGGAACTGACCTTTGATGAAGCGGTGAGCGCCAGTGGTCGCACCCGGGAGGAACTGACGACCCGCTTTCGTCTCGGAAAACGGCTGTGGTTACTGCTGTTTGTCCCGACTGCGCTCTTCACCCTGGCGTTGCTGTTTGCCGTACTGGTGAACGCCGCCACCCTGGACAGTCTGATCCTGTGGCGCGCCGGCAGCATGGTGTTTGCCCTGACGGGCTTCAGCGCCCTGCTCTTTTGCGGTGCGCTCAGAAGCCAGCTGCGACTGTGGCAGCTACAGACCGGTCACCTCGGCACCTTCCAGGCATGGCGCGCAACGGGTCGCTGGCTGATTTCCACCCTGAGCTGGTAACCCCTCAAACCTTTTTCTCTGCCCCGATAGACCGGGGAACTGCTATCAGGAAATCCCTATGAAACTGCTTCTCAGACTGCTGCCGGTCATCGCACTGGCGGCATTGTCGTGGCCTGCACTGGCCAACAGCATTGGTTATGACTCCATTAACTCGGCCGCCACCCGTTCGACCGACCTCTCCCGTCAGATGATGGTGATGGTCTTCGGGGATGTAGTGAATAATCCGCTTCAACCTGCCACCGCCAGCTTTATCGGCGTGCTGTACGGGGTGTTTAATGGCATCGTCTCCGGCATGGCGTTTATGTGGTTTGTGGCCATTGCCCTGCGGGCAACCGTGCTGTCCGGCAACCGGGGCCGCGTATTCGGTGAAGGCAACACGGTGATGGCCCCCGTCTCCTCCCTGGTGGGGTTTATGTCGCTCATCCCCACACCGTCAGGCTGGTCCATTTCCAATCTGGTGTTTCTGTGGACCGCCAGCATCATGGGGGTGGGCAGCGCCAACCTCCTGGTGGACAGTGCCGCCGACACGATACTGTCCGGTCAGTCCATGATTGTTCAGCCCGTTGCCGGACAAACCGTGGACGCATCCCGGGGTATCTTTGGCATGTACCTGTGTCAGGAGGCCACCAACACTGAACAGGCAGATATGCACCAGTACGGCAGCAGCAGTACGCCGCCGATGGGCACCCAGACCTCCGGTGACGGGCGTGAAATTCGTGTCACCAATGGCAGTGCCATATGCGGCACCGCCCGCATTCCGGCATCAGCGGATGACAGCACCTGGTACAATTTTAAAACCACGGCCACCACGGCGCCGGTCGAATCCGCCCAGCTCAGTGCCTTCCGGACCATGAACGCCACGCTCTCTGCGGCCGCGAAGAACTATGTCAGTGCGTACCGCAGCTACCAGGACGGTAATGGCACTAAAATGCCAGATTCAGAGAAAATCATTTATCAGGCCGCCCAGGAATATGAAAACACCATTAACCGGGCGATTACCGGAATTAATGATGAAAACAAAATCCGCAGTGAGATGAATGACTATATTAAGAAGAATGGCTGGATAGTGTTAGGTGCGTGGTATCAGTCATTTGCCACCGCCAATAATAAGGTCAATGAAATCGCAAAGAAAAGCCCGATAGTTTCCGGGATGTCGAACATCGGTGAAATTGGCGTCAGCGGATTAAATAAAGAATTAAATATGGTTGTCGCGACACAGCGACAAAATTCCACTTACACGCCGCCACTGGGTTCAGCAAACCACCGGATTAATGATTCTACGGGTGAGGCAAGTACAGCCAATTCTGCATTGATAGAATTAATGCCGTTTGGACAAAAGCGTACAAATTATGTCATACAGTCGGTAATGACAGACAGTGGCAATCCATACGGGCAACAGGTCAATCCGTTATTAAAAATGAAAGCTATTGGTGATTACACCTTAACCTCGGCTGAAATAGTATTTGCCACGTTTACGACTGCAAAGGCTATCGTAAGCGGGGCCACTGGTAAAAACCCAGCTGCTATTATAATAAATTCATTAACAGGTGCCGGTGATATCGCAAGCGGCGTACTCTCAGCAATTGCACCCGTGGTGTATTTCATTCTTTTTTTACTGTTAAGCATTGGGTTTTCACTGTCCATTTTTCTGCCTTTTATTCCGTTAATTTACTGGATAACAGCGTGTACCTCCTGGCTTGCCACGGTACTCATTGGCACCACGGCAGGCACTCTCTGGGCCTGGACACACATCGGAACGGAGTCGGATAAAGGCAGCAGGGCAACCTATGGATACATCTTTCTTATCGATGCCGCGATTCGCCCCGGCCTGATGGTGTTTGGCTTTTTCTTTGCAAGCCTCGTGGTGGTTGCCATCGGAACCCTGCTCAATATCCTGATTGTTCCGGCGATGGCCAACGTACAGGTGGATTCAATTACTGGTCTGGCGAGCTTCATCGGGATCCTCATGATCTACGCCCGCATTTGTACCATGCTGGTTTCCTCTGCTTTTAGCTTACAGGTTTATATGCCGGACTACGTTATTGCCTGGCTGGGTGGAAGAGAAGCAGCACAAATAATGAAAGGTGCGGTGGAATCTACAAAAAATATGTTTGTAGGCTTTGGTGGAAAAATGGGTTCTGCACCGGGACTTAAGAAAATAGGCGATAACTCACCAGAGTCACAAGATGGCTTTAAATAATGATGTAATTTGTTTATTTCCCTTAGCAATAATTATATAATCGGAGCATATACATAAGGAGATTTGTATGGCGATAAAACACAGCAATCCCTATTCAGGAACTTTTACGTACAAATTATCAAGAGCATTACTTGGAATGTATGCAGTCTTTATTATTCCCTATTTGATGTTTGATACTTATTTCTTATATATTTTTAGCCGTGAGGGGCATAAAGACTCTGTGTTTTGGTATCCTATATATTCCAGCGCCTTATTAATAAGCATGTTAACTATATTGTATGTAACCTATAAGCAGAGAAGACATATTAATTCCTTCCTCAGTCATTTTAAAAATGTTGAGGCATTTTCTCCTTTAAAGAGCTGTGAATGCACGTCGCTGTTTGGCACCAACTACGCGGGTCTGGATATTGATAAAGGGGTTCTGTTAATTATCGCGCATACAGAATCAGGAATGCGAAACCTGCTGGCACCTAAAGACATTGTGGTTATGGGGTTTGACGTCAAAAGCTTCAAATCGGCTGAACTGTCCGGCCAGAAGCTGACGATTTATACTGGCAAACCTGACATTCCGTTCCTGGTCATCAGCCACCGTAAGATGCCGGCTCTGTTTGAAAGCCTGTCAGCCATGCGTAACCGTCCGTATGGTTATGATCACAGCTTCCCGCACTATGTGACCCACAGTGCCAAACGTATCGCGGAAGAAAATAACCTGAACCTGGTGCTTTCACGCTTCAACTGATATCCCGCATCGCTATACCCACAATCTCCTGAACACAGGGCGCCTCTTCGCAGGTGCCCTTTCTTTTGCCTTCAATACATACACCGGAACCTCTTATGGCGCCTCCCAACCGTGAAGTCCAGTCTTCTAACGACTGGTCGCTGGCCGCTGTCGGCCTGATTGTTGTTCTGATTGTCCTCGCCATCTTCTTCAGGGAAACCGTGGTCGAGTACACCTCCTGGCTGCTTTATTTTCTCTGGACGCTGGCCGATATCCCCCAGACCCACCACCTGGCTGCCTGGCGTATTAACCTTCTGGCCAGTACGCACAATAATGCGCAGAACGTCTCCTGGTCTGAGTTCTTTACCGTCATGGACCTGACGGCCGGCATTCTGCTGCTGTTCCTCGTCCCGATGGCGCTGGCCGGTGTGAAAGCCGTGCGTGACCATCAGGCCAGCAGAACGCGGCGTGACCTGTCCATCAGCACCCTGCCCCGCATAATGTCGGCCTTTTCACCCGCCATTATTCCGGCACTGAGCTACGGCGATAAAAAGACCCAGCTGCTCAACGTGGACCCCGAAGAGCACCGAAGCGCGGCCTCCTCGGAAGAGTTTGCAAAAGAGCATCGCCTTGTCGTGAACCGGCAGTTGCGCCACGACCTGGCAGAAGCCTGCTTTCTGGCGCAGCTCGGCCAGCCGTTTTCACCCGGCAGCACACCAGCTCAGCGATTTGCGCAGTTCACAGACGAGGAACGCGCCATGTTCGCCGCCTTTGGCCTGCAACACTTCCTCGACAAGCGTAAAGAGGCAGAAGCGCTTATCGACACCCTGAACCGCTCCACCCTGAAAAGGGATCGTAAATACCGCAACAAAGTCGGTTACCCCAACCTGTCTCTTGCCGGTGAAGCCTTTAACCGCGTCACCGCAACACAGGAGGCCACTGACTGGGTAAAGCGCTACCGCTATCCCCGAACCGCGATACAGGCACTGCATGACAACGACCTGCACCTTCCCATCCGGCGTTATCGCTGGCTGAAAGGCCTCGACCGGACACTCTGGTATGCCCTGGCGTCAACCGGGCGACCCTGGCCGTTTATTGAAGGGGCCGCTGTCGTCAGTCAGGCCCACTGGGAAACGCTGGCAGCACAGTACGGCATTCATCTGGACCGCCCCGTTCTGACACTGGCCATCGAAGGACTGGAAGCTGACCTGCGCAACCTTGGCGCCGTGGCAGAAGAAATGAGCGCCCCACCGGTCACTGCTGCACACGCCAGTGATGAAGATGAAGAAGACGATGAAGACGAGTCGCTTTCCGCCTCAGATCAGGAGCCGCACGTTCACCGCCATGTCCACACATTCAGACCAAAGATGAGATAACCATGACCGATTTAATCGATACCTGGACCACCCACACATCTGGCCGCCAGGTGCGTGTACTGAAAAATAACACCGAACAGTTCACTGTCTCCCGCCTCCATAAAGCGCCTTACCATCTGGTCATTGAAGAGCAGGAGGGCAAATACGGGCTGTGGTTGATGGAAGAATATGCCCACACCCGCCTCTTTTTGGCCACCAGTGAAACGCAAGCCCACCAGGCACTCACCAGTACGGCCGATGCTTTTGGTCAGATGGACGCCCACAGCCGGCTGCGCCGCAGAGGGGTCCCCGTTGTGGTGCTCACCCTCACCCTGCTGGCCGGATTTGTCGCCGGTCATATTTACCATGACTCACTATCACTCCTCCCGGTTCCGACCGCTATCTCAGCCAGGCCAATGACAGAGCCCGCCCTGCGCCAGCCGGTTTTAGCGCCGGCACCTGCGACGCCGTCCACGCCTGAACCGACAGCGGGTGAACCTGCCCGCCTGACTGAGCAGGATATGACAGAAGCCCGTCAGTTACTGGCACAGCGCCTGAGTACCGCTGCGGCGAACGGCAGCTATACCGTGTCGCTGTCCACCGGTCACGCCCGCACGCTGTATCTGTTCTCCGATCCGGAGTGTGGCAACTGCCGTATTTTCGAACCGACCATCCAGGCGCTCGCGCAGCAGTTCAACGTGGTAATTTTCCCGGTCACCCTGGTAGGAAAATCTGTGACGGCCGCGCGCGTGGCGCCGTTACTGTGCGCACCGGCAGACAAACGTGCCGCGCTCTGGCGTGACCTGTTTGACATCGGTGCCGGAATGTTGAACCCGGCGCAACAGACCGCACCGACTGCCTGTGACACAGGCCTCGACGCGCTGGCGCGCAATGATATGGCAATGGATATGTTCGGATTGCCCGGCACCCCCACGGTTATCAGTGACGATGGACGCATGATCCCGCTACAGGCCATGACCAGTGATGAAGCGCTGAAGGCGTTTCTTGACAGTAACCCATAAGGAAGACACCCGATGGAAACCCGTAAACGTAACGCCCCACTCAGGGACAGCCTGATAAGCCGCCAGGTACGTGGACAGATGGCCGAACGCATTATGCTGGCGCCGTTCACCGTCCAGTTCACGCTGGCAGTATCGCTCATCATGGGCGTGCTGTGGCCCGCCACCCTGCTGGTATCGGTGCCCGTCTGTATCGTGCTTCTGGTCGGCTTCAGTGACCAGTTGTTCCGCCTGCCCCTGCGCATACCGATGGATGTCGGCGGTCTGGATTTATCCACCGAGCGCGAGCTGAGCCGCAATATTCCGTGGCTGAACCTGAACCTGCCAAAGCTGATACGCCGGAAAGCGGCCGGGGTTTTGTGCCTCGGCACCGGACGTGGACGCGACCGGGGACGTGAGTTGTGGCTGGAGGCAGATGATGCGCTGCGCCATATGCAAATCATGGCCACCACCGGCGGCGGAAAAACAGAAACCCTGTACTCGCTGTACCTCAACTCCCTGTGCTGGGCACGGGGTTGCTGCATCTCGGACGGTAAAGCACAGATTGACCTCGCCGTCGCTACCTGGTCGATGGCCAGACGTTTTGGTCAGGAAGATGACTGGCATGTGCTCAACTTCATCACCGGCAACGATGACAAATTCCGCAAACTGCTGGCCGGGGACAAATCCCGACCGCAGACCAACTCCACCAACCCGTTCGCCCACGGCAGCCCGACGTTCATCACGCAGCTGATGGAATCCCTGATGCCTGCCGGCAACGGCAGCGATGAGGGCTGGAAAGACAAAGCCCGCGCCATGCGAAACGCCCTGATTTATGCCCTGTGTTACAAACGTGCCCGGGACAATATCTCGCTCACTCAGGACGTTATTCAGTCTTACTTCCCCCTGGTGAAATTCGTGGGCCTCTACCGGGAAGCGCTGGAGCAGAACTGGCATGAGGAAGGCTATAAGCCGATGGAAAACTACCTGTCGAACCTGGCCGGTTTTGACATGCGTCTGGTTAACCGCCCGGCAGAGTGGGCACAGGGTGCGCTGGACCAGCACGGCTTTCTTATCCAGCAGTTCACCCGAATGCTCGGCATGTTCAACGACACCTATGGCCATATCTTCCCCAAAACCGGCGGCGACATCGATATGCAGGACATCCTGCATAACGACCGTACCCTGGTGGTGCTGATACCCGCACTGGAGCTGTCCGATAACGAGGCATCCACGCTGGGTAAACTCTTTATCTCAGACATCCAGATGAACATCGCCAAAGACCTGGGGAACCATATCGAGGGCTCACCGGAACACACGCTGACCGTGAAGAAGTTCGCCAGCAAGTTCCCGTTCATGGTGCTCTGTGATGAAGTCGGTTACTACTTTGCCCCGGGGCTGGCCAAACTGGCGGCCCAGATGCGCAGCCTGAAATACATGCTGGTTATTCTCGCCCAGGATATTCAGGCGATGCTGCGTCACGGCAAGGAGGTCTATTCCGTCAACGCCAACCTCGGCACCAAACAGTTCATGAAGACGGAAGATACGGAAGACACCCTGAAGATGATCCGTGCAGTCGGCGGCACCGGTCACTATGCCGAGCAGGTCCGTATGGATAAGAACACCATGGGGGGCTATGAGGATGCCAGTACTGTCGAGTTTCGCGAACGCGACAACATCCAGCTGTCAGAGCTGAAGGCGCTGGCCTCCGGCGAAGGCATTATTGTGTTTGAAGACCGCCAGGTACGCAGTAATTCAATCTACATCCCGGATGAAGACAAAATCTCGAAACTGAAGGCCAGGATCAACCGCTATGTTCCGCTGCGGCGTCCGGATTTTAATGATTTGTGTAAGGAAGTGCCGGCAGCAGAACGCCGCCGTCCGGTATCTCAGCAGAATATCCACGCCATTCTTGAGGTCTGCGCCACGACGCCACCGGAAGCGTGGAACAGCCGACTGAATACCTGTATTGCCGATGAGACGCTGACCGCCCTCACCACACTGACCACCGATATCGATACCCGAGATGACATCGAATTAACGCCAGAAGAGCGTGGCATTTTGCTGTTTGAAACGGCGGTATCAGTCCTTTCAGCAACCCATGGCCGCTACAAAAAAATAAAGGGACACGAAAGGATCCGCATATCGCGCAAACGGGTGGAGGAATCCCACCGTAACAAGGAAAGTTTCAGCCGGACTGCACAACAGAGGGAAATTCCCCCGCCCCAGGAAAGCAGTACACCACCTGTCTTCACGCCGGAAATGTCACCCCCACAGGAGTATTACAACAATGAAAATTTCTATGCCGATCTTGAGAGTGCTTACGCTGAGCGTGACTTTACTCCACCTGACGACCGCATCAGCATCTGAACCTCAAATAACCGTCGGCTTTTCGCCCGGCAGCACGGCCACAGCCAGCGTACTGAGTGTCATCAACAGTTCGCGACGCTCTCTTGATGTCGCGGCCTACCAGTTCACCAGTCGCCCGGTGGCTGAAGCTCTGCTGGCCGCACAGCGGCGGGGGGTCAACGTCCGGGTACTGGCGGATGCAAAAGACAACGGCGGGAAGTACTCCGCCGTGACCTGGTTGCAGAGGCAGGGTGTGCCGGTCAGGCTTAACGGGCAGTATGCCATCCAGCACAACAAATTCATGGTGTCCGATAGTGTGACAACGCAGACAGGCTCGTACAATTACACGTCCAGCGCCAGCCGAAGGAATGCTGAAAACACCCTCGTAGTCTGGAACCATCAGCCAACAGCAGCAGCCTATCAGCAGGAATTTAACCGGCTCTGGAGTGAGTCTTTCACACCCGATAACCCAATGAACTGAACCATGCAAAACCATCCGGAATCGCGCCAGTATTGCGCGGAATAGACATAAAAAAGCCGCTCGGACAGAGCGGCGAAATCGGGCAACACCAGGTATCACACTTCTCTTAGATTTTAGAACCAGACGATAAATTACGCCACTTTCTGCTCTTTATTTCAGCGGCTTGAGCATGTTTATATAAGTTAATTCCGATAGACAGGTACTCGCATTGGGGGCAAAGTACACCACGAACGAATATGCAATTGCATGGCATTCATTGCACTGGGTTTCCCGCGTTGAATGCTCTTTTTTATTCTTCTCCCTCATCTCTTTGCTTCCGAACTGAATAATCAGGTCACGCTTCAGTCGCTGATACCAGCCTGACAGCCCCTACTCAATTTATAGGTTTCAGTCATCCCGCCATCGCCCCCTTCCTGACCCACAACAATCATCATTCTGATTTCACTACAAATTAACAGTCTGAATAACGATCAGAATATGCCGAATTTGTAGGTGTAACCCGACATTTGAAAAGGAAAAGTACGCAGGGTCTTTCATCTGACAGGGGCTTGACGCATTATTTTAGGAAATATCCCTTTATAAGCATAAAACCTCATGAAAAATCCTGAAGAACTCGTCCCGATGGATGGCCCGATTTTTAACATGACCGATTATCTGGCCGCTATTCTTGACCGCTACAAAGCGGATGCCATCACACGTAACCAGGCCGTGACGCTGCTGCTGGATTTTATGGCGGATATGGCGGCGGCTGAAGAAGGGCGATTTGGTGGGGATGAAGACGAAATCCACTGACTGAACATTCAGCTCCGTTTCTCACTCAGGGTATCAGGGAAAATGCCAGGGTCAGTAGCAAGCCTACACTGCCCTGGCATCCGGAAGGTATGCAAGCCCCCGTACTCCCTGATCCTGTTATCACCACCCCGTTAATGCGGTTTCGGTGGTGTGTAGCGCGGCGCAGGAGACTGCGGCGCGGGTTGTATTTCGTCTTTCGGTTTATGAGCATCATAACCCGCCCACTGGCGCTGGAACGGATGCGTCAGAGGAACCTGTTTACCACTGCCTGCACTAAACTGGCGGATAAACGCCATCGTGTTTTGCACGTAGTCTTTGTCACCACGAACCTCCACACACTCCCCGCTTTTCAGGCCAGAGATATGCATGGCCATCGCAACATGTTTACCTTTCTCCGCAGGGGCATCTGCAACTTCGACATAGCGTCCACGATCAATAAGTACAGGTTTACCGTCTGAAGAATACACCACGGCACCATCACGATTGACCGTAGTGTCATACCCTCTTATCCGTGGCGGTGTGATGTCATCGGCAACAGAATGCAGGAACATGTTCTGCGAAACCGCAGGAGTTCTGTTCTGCCTTTTCTCCCGGTAAGCCCAGCCACGTAACTGTGAAATCGCCGCACCATCCAGATGCGTCGCCTGCACTTCCACCCATGCCCGGTACGATAATGGTCGGGCGTCAGGTGAGGACTTGATGGCATCACGCTCCGTGCGTATCTGGATCTTCAGTGCGGACATGGCCTTCAGCTTGTCCACTTCCAGCGCGCGGTACATCAGCTTACGCAACAACGGATCACGTTGCACCAGACGAACATGATTCTTGCGGATACGGTATTCCGCTGCCAGTTCCCGGAAACGGGTTCGCATGTCCTCTTTTGAAATCCCCGGACGCACAAAACCCTTTTTATAGGTCTGATATCTGCCGATTAAATCTTCCCGGGCTTCCGCACGCGCGATACGGCGTTCTACCCGCGCACCCCGGTCACGACAGTGCAGCAGACTGTCATAAAGAGATTCAATGGCCACACAACTTTGCACCAGACGACCGGGGGCATCATCACGTACAGGAGCCTGACGGTAGGCACCAATCTGTTCCTGTTGTTCATCCAGTGTCAGCTCCGGATGCAGACGGCTGGCACGTAACGGAATGTGGCTGTCATCGTTCAGATCATAAATAGCCAGCCCGGTCCCTTTTTGGCGTAACTCCAGCCCCGCCGCATGAAACACATCATGAATGTCGCCCCAGTTGTACTGGTCCCCTGACATAAACAGGGTGTCAATTTTCTTCCGGCAGTGGTCCACGGCGTAGGTATGCAGGCTTTCCTTGTCGCTAAAAAACTCCAGGCGACGGGCCGCAGCCGGTGCCGGTTTATAGAACTGCTTGTTACGCACAACCATACCCTGGTCGTTCACACGATACGGTCCGTTATCATGTTTCCACTGGTGCTTCAGCTCCAGCTCACGACAACAACGGTCCAGCACAAAGTGGTCGTTATACAACGAGGCCGCTTTATAGGTCACCGGGTTCACACGGTTAACCGACAGGTGAACATGCAGGTTATCGGTGTCATCGTGGATAGCAAAAACATACTGATGGTCAGCCATACCCAGCCCTTTCAGGCAGTGACGGGCAGACTCAAAAATCTGGTCAGGTGTCGGACGCTCGCCTTCAGGCCACGACAGGATGGTGTGATAAACCGGATCCTGACAGCGGGTGTTCTGCATCGCCACCATGTTCATTTCACTGGCAGCAGACGCCAGAGAAAAGCAGTTGGTTTCACAGATAACCTTGTCAAATTTCACCTGCTGGCGACCGTCCGGGAAGGTGGCAATCACATCCTCAGAATCCGGCAGCGCATTGCGGGTGGCATAACCGACCAGGTTATTAAAGATGGCTTCTTCAGAGCGGGGACGGCGGAACGTCGGGTTATCCGGGGACAGGGTTTCGCTCAGGCTCACATCCTCACGACAGACGGTATACGACACCAGCTTCACAAAGCTGGAGTTGCCGTCACGACGTTTAGGTGGAACCACTGCAAGCATATCAGTCCTCAGTATTATTCAGGCTTTTCGCATCAAACTTCATCAGGGCAATCTGCAGGGCGGTCAGTGTCTCGGCAAACTGTTTGCTCAGCTCCGTGGTCATCATCCCCTGCTTTTGCATCTCCAGATACAGATGCTTTTGCAGACCACCGAGTTTCATAATTTCTTTCATCTGGCGTGAATCCCCTTTGGCCACAATGCGACGACCGAGGGCACAACGCCGGAGATATTCTCCTGCACTCAGACCTGCTGAGCGCGCACTTTCCACTACCTGTTCTTTCTCTTCGGGATACCAGCGTATGCCCAGAAATAACACGCCACGCTGGCGTTTTTCACTCTTACTCATCATCCACTCCACCACCACTTCTGAGGTGGGCACGATTGATAGGGTGTCGGGACGGAGTCCTGACCAGGCCGTTTTGGGGGACCGTCTGCGTGCAGGCGGTTCAACAAAACATACCCTGTCCCACGTTTTACATCAGTTTTCGATTTATGTTCTGAAGTATAGGTGATTTTTGCGTTGCCGTCACCGGCTCACGCCAGAAAAGCGGGGGTTTGGTTTGTCTCACCAGAACGGGTTATAATCGGCCTGGATTGTTGACCCTCTGAGTAGCAGGAAACGGAAAATAATGGATACCAAAACAGACAAGAAATGGTTTACCGCAGATGATGTGGAACTGGCAAAATCGGCGCTGGATGAATTACCCGATTTGACAGAAAAAAGACTGACAAAGGCGAGCGTGCTCGAGCAGCTCATGCCGCAAATTATTCTGCTGTCAGAATCGAAAGGATATAGCGCGGAAGATATCAAAACGGCGCTGGAATCGGTGGGGATCACTGTCGGGATTAAAGCGGTTCGCGACATCCTGAACAGCAAAAAGAAAACCGGGAAGAAAGTGCGACAGGCCAGAACGGTCACCACTCCGGCAGACAAACCGGCGGTAAATGGTCAGCAGACTAACTGAAACGCTAATGTGTGACATGCAGGTTCAATACCTGTATGCCACACACCTGCACAATCAAAAAAGGCAGGGATTATCCCTGCCGCTTTCCCATCATGATTTCAGTTGTTTCATTCGTTCCGCCATTTCCCACAGCACCCGGTTCAGTTTCACATCCCCGTCGATACCGGTCACCGGGCGTGTTCTCTGACGCTTCCCTTGCGCACTGCGTCCCGTCACACCACCTTTGATCATGTTTTCCTGCACGCGCTGATAGGTGGTCCACAAATCATCTGATTTGTCTTCATGACGACGCACATTAAGCACCGCATCCGGTGTCACCGGGATGTGCTTACCGTCCCCTTTCCCGTCATATTTCCAGTCAAGCGCCAGCTCCGCAAAAATGCGCTGCTCTTCCGGTTTGAGCGTAATGGACTGCATTTCTTCACGCGACTCAGTGACACGGTCAAAAATCCCCAGCACCTCATACGCGCCCTCAATCACTTTCCCGACGACATCCCCTTTGTGCGGCACCCGAATTTCCCCGAAGCTCTGACCGCAGACCATGCCGTTCGCGCAGACGAAGCGGAACATGCCAGGGATCATCTGATAGCTGCTGCTCCCGTCATGACTGTTCAGCAAAATAATTTCCGGCACTTCTTTTCCCATGATCTGACCTTCACGGCGCAGGCGCAGCATGTGTTTGGTATGCTCACGCTTTCCGCTGTCACGCACGCGGGTCTGGCAGGCAAAGAACGGCTGGAACCCTTCCGCGCGCAGATTATCCAGCAGGGTGATCGTCGGTATGTAGGTATAACGGTCGCTGCGTGATTCATGTTTTTCTTCTGAAAATACACTTGGAACGTGTCTCATCAGCTCTTCATTGGTCAGGGCGCGTTCTTTGCGGATCACATTCATGGCACGGAAACGGGATGCTAAACGGGTCATTTTTTTCTCCTTTTGGGTATCGGGTTTCTTCTGGCGTGGGCTGCTTCAGATTATCTGTCGCGGTGGCCGCCTGCCGTGACACAAGAACATCCCGGGCCTTCAGGGAATGACGCAGGGGCGATGACGAGGCCGCAGCGCAAGCGCACGACCGGAGGGAGAAAGTGCGAACGGGGGAGACAGCGGGCGCAAGCCTTTACCCTTGTGGCATAACCGGTCCGGGATACGTTCTGTCACGAAGCAGGCAGGCGGGTACAGCGACAGATGAAAAGGAACACGCCGGAAGGAAATCATCGGGGTGTTATCACCCCGGCCTTACACTGACGTGGCCGCGGCAGTGCCGGGGCGGCGCAGGCCTGTGGCCTGCTGCAAGCCCGGACGGTGGTGGGGGCGAATACCGGAACGGTGATCGGACAACAAAACGGCCCGGCCTCTGCCGGGCCGGTGTTACCAGTCAAAGGTGGTAAACGGCTCCAGTTCATCACCCGCCTGCGAGAAATGGATCATGCTGATATCCGCATGTTTCATGCACCAGGCTATCAGCCAGCGAGCGTCGCGGGATAAACCAAAGCGCTTCAGATGCATCAGTGAGTGCATCCGTGCATCCAGGCGGATGAGATACCCGACGCCCGTATCCATGATCCACTCCCCTTCAAATTTTTCCCGGCACAGCTCCGTCAGCAACGTGTTGTCATCAGCGGTGATATGCGAGATACAGCACTCCAGCACCGGCCGCATCACCATGCGGCCCAGCTTCACGGTTTTACCCCAGCCCAGCGCCTCCACGACTTCATTCCAGCACCACTCTTCATGCGCCGGTACAGGCAGCGTCAGCAGCGTGAACGGCACGCCCAGCACCTCCGCCAGACGTTCACCCGTAGCAATCACGGGATCGTCACGCTGTTGAAAATCGGCAAGGGCAAGGCACTCGCCATGCAGATAAATGGCTTCATCACCGTTGTCCAGTTGAATAGCAGTGACGCCATAAGGGGCATTTAAAGTGTGGTTCATCATCGTTCTCCGGGCAGTCAGGAAGGTATTTCTGTCTGCGTCCGGCTCAATGCCGGGCGCAGACAGCAGCAGGTTAAAAACCGCCCCCGGTCACAGGGGCGGCAACACATCAGGCATAAGCCCGTTTCAGCTCCAGCGTCCGGAGTACCTGACCCCATTCCGCTCCGTTGAGTGCCGGAATACGCACCGGCTGGTGACGCCGCTCACTGCGGGCAATAACTTTAGCCAGTGTGCGCAGGCGTTTCGTGATGGCCTCTTCCGGTAGCGTTTCGCGGATCTGCCGCTGATGCGCCCTTCTCTCTCCCTGCTGCTTTACAAAATATTCCTGACATGCGACGATGAATTTGTCTTTCATGATTTGTCCTCATAACTGACATCTGAATTATCCGACCTGCTCGAACAGGCCGGAGTGAATAAGCAGAGCGCCCGCTCTGCTTTTTTATTGCGCCCGCGCCTCGGGTTTCAGCACCTCCTCAGTAATACGGCTGACAATCTGCTCATGGCTCAGGCTGCTTTTATCCGTCAGCGTGAAAAAACGCCCGTCCACTTCCGCATAGATATCGGTGATATCCAGGCAGGTCATTTCCCTGAATTTGAATGACTGGGAATGCACCCCGGCGTGCCAGCCCATCGGCGGCAGCACGTACAGCTTTTCAGTGAACTCCGCTTGGGTAATTTCACGCACCGGCTGACGGGCAGCAGCACCGATACATTCACGCGCCTCATCCAGAGGGATAAGCACGTACTCGCTGCTATGGGCATTCAGGGCTTCCAGTGTCTGGCCCCAGCCGTTGGTGTACACGCCGTCATTCAGATACGCGTCTTCGTAGTGAAACGCGCCTTTCGGGTAAAAAACTAATTCGCTCATCACGTTATCTCCGACAGATTCAGGAAGGTTCCCCGGCTTCTTTCTGGCGTTTCCCTTTTCATTCCTTCTTCGGAAGCGGGGAGCCTGGGGCCGTGACTCAAGACCGCCCCGTCCCATTAGTGACAGGCACAAGGGCGTGTCCGAGGCCGCAGCGCAAGCAACTGACCATCGGGAAGGCGCGCGAACGGGGAGGAAACGGGCGCCAGCCTTTACCCTTGTGAATGGCACGGGTCGGGGCAGCGTCTGTCACGGCCACAGGTACACCGCAACACAGGAATCAAAAGGGACGACAGAAGCGGGCTACAGGCCCGTTATCCTGAGCGGCCGCCGCGCGGCCAGTGAAAGCGGCTGCTGCCTGTGGCAGCTGCAAGCGGGCAGTTCAGGCATCGCTTGCTATCCGCAAGGACAGAGACACCCCGGTGGCTCGGCGGAAGTTGGCGGGGCTGCGCGCCGCCCACTGGAGTGCAGGCGACGACCCGGCCTCCGGACGGGGAGCCGAAGGGGCCACGGGGTGGCATGCATTTTTTCAGGCCCTTACTGCTGTCCGTTAAGCCAGGTTTCGCGAATTAACACCGTAAAAATAAAGTGCAGTTTTTGCCCTTTTTCATGCAATGAAACACTCAATTTTTACATCTAATTAAGTGCATTTTTGCCCTTTTTTATATTGAATCCTTTGCATAAACCCTTTAAATTAAGTGCAGTTTCTGCACTTTTCTGGATATCACAATGACCGGTTATGATCTGCGATTATGGCGAAAAAGTTTCGGCTGGAGCCGGGAGAAAGCGGCGGAAGAGCTGGGCGTGAGCCTGCGAACCTACAAAGATTATGAAAACTGTGCTCAGGTAAAACGCATGGTAGCGCTGGCCGCCCTCGCGCTGAGTAGCGAAAATTTACTGGCAACCATGGTGCAAAAGAAGCATCAGGAGCCGCTGCTCACCCTCCTGCGGACGATGCACAACGCCAGTCGTTCGCCGGGGTCACAGGCCGGGCACTGAAGATCCCGCGCTCGATGCGCGGGGTCTTCAGCAGGGCCGCCAGACTAGCAACGTCCTCCGGCCTCATCGTCATAGTGCATCGTAGCAACCGTCAACAGACTGGCCATGCCCTGTGTGCTCAGTCTGTCGCTCAGATGCATCAGGTTAGCCAGCAAATCGACTAACATTGTTTCGGCGGTTTCGCCGCTCTTATCCAGGCCGCTTGCGCGCGCAAACAGACACAGAATCTGCGCGGCAATGGCGGCCCGATCCGCATTATCCGGTTCGCGCCCCGACTGATAGCCGCCCTCACCTGCAATTCTCACCAGTTCATTCATGCCAGCCATGCTGTTTTCAGTGTGCATCACGTTCTCATCCTGTTCTAAATGGCCACGGCGTGGCCATTATCATGTTTTTCGTTTAGCCGGGCGCCTGGCGTCCGGCGGCGGGTCAGTCGATTGCGCGGAAAATCAGGCTGCTTTCCGGGTGCCTGATGATGCTGACATAATCCTTCAGTGCATCCTGGCGATCGATAAGCCCCTGGCAGGTCTGCGCGTACTGGCTCCCCATCTCTGACACTTTCCAGCACAGCTGGTTAAGCACAAACAGCGTCGCGATAATCCCGGCCGCATCGGCCGAAACCTCGGCATCAAAATAGTTTCCCGGGATGGTCAGCCGGTATGTGCCGTCTGGCGGGGCGATGTAGCCGGTCGGGCAGGTGGTGGCCATATCGGTCCACGCCGCAACGTGCCCACTGATACCGCGCGGGACTTCATAGAAACGCCACAAACCGCCATCGTAATCGCTGTGTTTACGCAGGAAGGTCGCGGCCATGCTTTCCCCCAGTGCGGTGGCAAACAACCGGGGCACAAAGGCCAGGCGGCGACGGGGATCGGTAATTTCAGTGCGGGTGACCTGGGCGGTGTCAGTCTGTGTGGTCTGAGCTGGGGTCGTCATTTTTATCTCCTTCGGCTTATTTCTGGCGTCCCCTTTTTCCGGCTATGGAAGGCGGGGAGCACGTTGCTGTGACACATGACCGCCCCGGCCATCCGGGCCATAAACAAGGGCGATGCAGGAAGCCGCAGCGCAAGCGACCGGAGGGAGTGCGAACGGGTGAGTGCAGCGGGCTTTAGCCTTCCCTTGTTGATGGACCAGGACGGGGCAGCGTCAGTCACAGCAAAAGTGAACACCGCAGAACAGGGTGCAAAGGAGACGCCGGAAGAAGCCGGTTGACCGGCTTTCCTTAGCGGTCGCCAGTGGCGGCCAGTGGAAGCGGCGCTGCCGTCAGGCAGCTGCAAGCGCACGCAACCCGGCGCAGGTGCTGGAGGGATACCCGAACGGAAAAAGGGCCGCCCGGTGACCCGGACAGCCCTTCATAAAGGCGCTTGCTAACACTATCAACCTCCTGAAAAGCGGGGGTTTCCCCCCGCTCCAGGTTGCTACTTGCCAGATTCGTAAGCCAGAGTTGCAGTAACCTCCCGGTTTCCGTCCTTCAGCCTCAGTTCACACAGTGAACTTCGGGTCAGATAGGTGAATATCAGCAGTGTGAGACACACTATCAGTACACACCAGATCACGGGTTGTTGCGGCAGTTTCATGGCTTACTCCTCCTTGCATAACGCATGGCAAGAGGCTATCCTGATGGTGTCGAATCATGCAGGGGCCTCGTGGGTTAATGAAAATTAACTACGGGGCTTTTGTCTTTCTGCCGCACGACATCCTGATAACTGAAACATCATGAGGCAAAAAGCCTCAAGCGCCACGGGTATTATACTGCCAACCGCCTCACTCTGACCAGGAATACCCGTCAAAAACTGTAGAAAAGTCAGACACTTTTTGACGCCTGCACCGTCAGTTTATTCGGGACATACAAGCGTTCCTGCGCCCGGATGACCGCCGGGGTATCCTGCACCAGTACCTGCAAATTCATCGCAATCACCTGCGGCTCATCACGGCTGTACTGAAACCACGCCAGCGACCGCAGCGACGGGAACCGGCGCTGCCAGTGCCAGAACATGGCCAGCCAGTCCTGTTCTTTCAGTTCCGGATGGCGCTCATGCCACTGCACAAAGGTATCCGGACTCTGAAAATTCAGCTCGATGCGCGCCCGCTCAGCATAATGCTGATACTGCAATGCCTCCCGGGCATGACGCCGGGCGTCCTGGCGGCTCCAGGTCGAATGGTATTTATGCGCGGCCAGTCTCACCCGGTGCTTGTTACGTTCGCGGCGGCAAAACGCCGTTTCCGGGAACAGCCAGTCGCCGTCAGAGGTGGAAAGGGGTGACGGACAGTATTCGCCACGGGTCCGGATCAGTGTGTTAAATGCCATGTCATAATCACTCAGGGTGGCCAGTCGTTCCGCCGGGTCCCAACGGATGCCGGGGATGAGTCGCAGTCCCCTGCCCGACGCTTTCCCGCGCCCGGTTAGCCTGCGAAAAAATGCCGCCGCATACGGGTAAAACTCCAGACCGGAACGACGTGGGGATTCTTCAACGTCGATAATGGCGCCAGTGGCCGCCTCCTGCTCAGGTCGTAAGCACACCAGGGCAAGGTGGGCCGCCAGGGTCTGGCCGCCCGTCTGGGCGGCCTTATCCGTTACGCCTTCACATCCTCCGGATACTGCTCCTTTGCCCACTGACGCAGCTTGCGCATATGGTTGAGCGTCTGCAAAAATTCCCCTTCACTGCGGGCAATCATCAGCGGGATATCGGCCTTCAGACTGTCCATGGACAGATTTTTCTCGGCGGCCACTTTCTCCACCTTGCCGATCATCTCTGCGATGGCTTCATCGCTGACTGACTCGTCACAGGCTTCTCGCAGCCACGCATGGGGATTGGCCGGATCCAGACCGAACAGCGCCAGCAGGTGCATGGCCGCCCGGCTCTGTGCCGCCGCATCACATTTCACCGTGCCACTTTGCGCATCAACACAGATACCGTGCCAGCGTTCGTGACGGAAAGTCTGCGAGCGGTCCTCACAGGTTGTATCCTGCTGACGGTGCGCACGCAGCTGCTGCGCGATAGCCTCCGCCTCATGGTGTTCAAGCATCATGGCCGTCGCCAGACCAATGGCATTGACCATCACCCCATGCGTACCGATGGCCATCGTGCGGTAGGTGGACGCCCCCAGCATTTCCGCCACCCATTCCCAGTGCAGCGCGTCCGCCCAGGCACTCCACAACGTCACCGCCTCATGGCGCAGCGCGGCCGGAACCTCATCACCGGCACGCAGGCCAAACATTTTCCGGGTCGCATCATGCAGGGCCTTAAAGCTGACCAGCAGGTCACTTTTCCCCGGCACCACGTTGTGTTCGTAGTCCACCCGCATCGCCAGGGCGCGGACGCTGGAGGCAATGTGACGCACCAGGTCGTTGACCGGATCTTTATGGTTGTACGCCATTGAAATGGCCGTCGCCGGTTTGGTGGCGTTGTTATTGATGTCAGAGAAAAACTGCTGGCGGGTTTCCAGCGGCAGACCCACGGTCAGCAGCAGGGTGATCATGTCATTCGCATCAGGGCGGGCGTCGATATATCCATAAATGCCCCCGCTGCGGTGCTGGCCATCGAACAGCTTGATATCCGCATCCATGGGAATGGACAACATGCCCACATCGCCTTTTGTGCCTTCGGCAGCGTTAAAGATGACCGCTTTATCGATATTTCCGGTCAGCGTACCCAGGATCCAGTCGCGCTTTGTGTCATGTCCCCCGGTCAGATAGTTCGTGATTTTGCGTGAACGAACCTGGTTATGTTCGCGCTGCGAACGGGACATCACATCCCCGCTGTTATCGCTGGCCAGAATGCGCTTGAGCATATTCATCGGCACAAATAGCACATACTGCTCGCGGCCTGCCTGACGGCCACGAATGGCGGGAAATTCAAAAAAGTACTCATGGGTCTGGGTGGTCATCATTAGTCTCCTCCGGCTTCATTCTGGCGTCCTCTTTTCCGGTTTATTTCCGGTTGCGGAACGCCCCTCATTGCGCAGACTTTTTGACGGCGAAACGACGAAAAGCAGGGGTGGAGGGCTGATTTTCTGAAGCCGGCGAAAGAAAATCTGACCGGAAAGCGCGAGCGGCCCTTGCTGCGCGGAGGTGCGCTGTCAGTCTGCATCAGCAATGAGAGGGGTTGCGCCGGAACACACAGGGTAAGGTGGCAGGCAATGAAGCCGGTTCACCGGCTGACACCTTAGCGGCCGCCAGGGCGGCCAGTGAGAGCGGCTGCTGCCCGTGGGCAGCTGCAAGCGTGGTGTTCAGGCATCGCTTGCTATCCGCAAGGACAGAGACACCCCGGTGTCTCTGCGGAAGTGGGCGGGGCTGCGCACCGCCCTCTGGAGTGCAGGCGACGACCCGGCCTCCGGACGGGAAGCCGAAGGGGCCACCGTGTTTTCATGCCCTTCTGGTTTGTCCAGTCCCCGAAACAACACCAAAAAAAGCAACGGCACCGGCAACACCAGAACAACCGGCACCGCTACAGATAACATGACAGGGTTCAGCTTATGGCGGGAGAGGTACAGCGTCCGGGACCCGGCACACCCGCCGCAGGCGGGGTGTTGCCGGTTCCGGCAGGCGGAAGGCCTGCCAGGTTTTTTTGCGGGCTGACAGTCAGGAACACAGCCAACCGGGAAACAGTCAGCCGGGCGGCCGTCTGGTGGTTTTCCTCTGCGGATTTATACGCCTCCACAAACGCCCAGTTGATGTGACATTCCGAGGCCATAGCGGAAGGAAAACCCTCATTGTCCTGGAACATCAGCTCCGGCTCGGCCTCGTCGGCGTGAAGCGCACGACAGGCGTCATAGAACTCCGCCTCATCATCAAAATCCGTCACATCCAGCCACCGACCGGCCAGGCTGCCGCAGTTGTATTTATGGTATGTGCCAACGTAAACCGCAGGGGTGTAACTGTGTGCATAAAATCCTCCGTCGTGAATGTTATCTCAGCGCCGGCTTTCACCGTGACGGCACGACAGACGGGCGTAAAGCGGAGAATGCAGGGGCGGGCCCGCAGGCCGCAGCGCAAACGACAACGCGCAGGCGGGCCGGACGGTGAGCGCGTGAAAACTGAACGCGCGAGCGACGGGAGGAGCGGCAAACGCAGACGTGCGAACGGGTGAGCATTTGTGTTTGATGTCAATGAAAACAGGAAGAAGTAATCAGCTACTTACAACAGAGCGAAGTAGTTAGCGGGAGATAAAAACATTTTTAAGAGGTTCATTAGTGCAACGTCCGCTGTGAGCGACAAGCGGATGTTATGCCTGAAATAATGTCCCTATAGTTTGAAGAGGACTTAAAGGAATAAGATAAAATTTACATGGCCGTAACCCAGTTAATCCCGAAATCCGGCCATGTAAGAACTGTCCAGGTTCTGAAATGAAATTAATGGCAAGTTGATTCTAATTGTCATATTACGGTCAGGCCGTATTTAACGGATGTTAAACCAGCCAGTCGTTTCCTCAATTACACGCCACAGTTTCTGGGGTATAGCAAGTTGCTCTACGTCTGATGCAGCAATATTGAGAGCAATTTTTCCTTCAGCTTTGCCATCTACGAATTTAACCCAGTCTGGGTTCATCACCATACCCTGACCTACTGCCGTCAAAGATACCCCTGCTTTAACAGCATCCTCGGCTTGCTCTGGTGTTCGCAACTGCCCGGCAACAATCAGAGGTATACGTCCAGCAAGGTGATCGCGCACGATTTCGATGACTTTGGGGCCATTCGGTGCATCAACGGGTCTGGCTTCAAGTGCATTACCGAGTGATACATGAAGATAATCAATACCCTCATCGACCAGGCGGTCAACCAGCTGAAGCGACTCATCAATGCGCAACCCATCTTCGTAATGCTCATCCAGTGAAATGCGGTATCCCATCAGGAAGGGATTGGTTGCATGCTCAGCAATCGTTTTACGCACACTCTCAATGACGCTGAGTGGGAAACGCATACGGTTTTTAAGAGAGCCGCCCCATTGATCCTCTCTACGGTTGGAATGAGGTGAGAAAAAGTTCTGAAGTAAAAAGCCATGAGCACCATGTAACTCAACACCATCAAATCCTGCTTCTATTGCACGGCGAGTTGCTTCCCCGAAATCCTGAATAACAGTTTCGACTTCTGTGCATGTCAGTTCACGAGGGGTAACGGACGGTGCGAAAGGACCGGCGTCACCGGGAATAGCGCTTGCAGCTACAATATCCGAAACCAGTTCAGGGCTGGTTTTCACACCTGCATGGAATATTTGTAAGATTGCCGGTGCTCCACCGCTTTTTGCAGCAATAGCAAGGCGCTTTAAACCGGGAATAAATTTGTCGTCATACGCAGCAAACTCTCCCGTAAACCCAATGCCGTTTTCCTGAACATGTGTACAGCCAGTAATGACCAGTCCGATGTCCTGAACGCGTCGACGATAATATGCTTCTTCCTCATGAGATACCGTGCCGTCATCATGACCCGCCCAGGTCGTCATCGGGGCCATCACAATACGGTTGCGCAGCGTCACACCTTTACCGAGTGAAAATCTTTCAAGTAGTGGAGTTTGTTTCATGGATAGTTATACCTGTACGAGATTTTTCTTGAAGAAAGGAGCCAGCTGACTCGCTGCAACCGTTGCACCCTGACCATCATAGAGGTCCATATGTGTGGCACCCGGAATGATATGCAGCATTTTTTGAACAGAGGCCGCAGTGTTGTGTAATTCCTGGCTGTGCCAGAGCGATCCTGCTTTACTACCGGCAACAATCAGAAGTGGTTGTGTTAAATAGACATCCGCTCCTTCAAATCCGGTGAAAGACGCTAGCGTACTGATACTTGTCATCAGCATTTGATTGGTAGAAGTCGGATATTTTCCGCGTTCGGTCAGATAGTAGTCCGCAGCTTCCTGAAGATCTTTTGGGGCACTGGTATCACCTAATTTGGGCACGTAGTTAACATAAACCGGTGCGCCGCCTGCTGCTTCGATTGTGCGCTGTTTAGCAACCGCATCCAGAGTTGGAATGAGCTCAGATTCTGATGTTGTTCCCTCCCAGCCTTTACGGGTCGCCGCTCCAACATCTACGGCACTGACCGTTGCCAGCGCTTTGATTCGGCGTTCCGTCATCGACGCTTTAACCGTGATACCACTGCCTGCACAAACGCCTAATGCACCGATTCGATTATTATCGACATAAGGGAGAGTCGTCAGGTAATCGACTGCGCTATAGAAATCGACGACTCGCTTCATGGGATCATCAACAAAACGCGGTAATCCGCCACTAGCCCCCTGATGGGAGGCATCAAACGCCAGGGTGACAAAGCCTTCTTTAGCCAGTTTGAGGGCATAAAGGCCAGCTGTCTGTTCCTTAACGCCACCACCAGGGTGGACAACGACAATAGCAGCGTATTGACGGTTTTCGCTGAAATCCGGGGGGACGTAGACATTTCCGGACATCATTATCTCATTGTTCCGGAACAGGACGCTGGTGACTGTGATGCCATCTACGTGTGTCGTGGTGCCAGATGTATTAGGTGTAGGTGAGAGCATGGCTGAAGCATGACCCGCCATCAGTAATCCTGCTGAGGCCACTGAACTCGTCAGGATAAAATTTCGGCGGCTTAACCCACCTGTTTTATTACTCATTGCAAGACTCCTTCATATACATGATGGCGGCCCTGGCCGCTGAAAGCACATGGATTGTTTCAGCGGCCATCTTAATCTCTTTAGTATTGAGAAATTAGATGCTTAATTTCGCATGGGCTTAGAAGGAGGTTTTATTAATAGGGTTATAAGAAACTGAGTTCGATATGGACCAGGACAAACAACGCTCAAAGGTTATGGGTTGCGGAGCGCATCGAGCACAAGTGCAAATGCCGGAGAATGTTGTAGACGGCTGGGGTAGTAAAGATGATAGGGGGGACGCGGTGGACACCAGTTTGTCAGTACCTGGACTAACATCCCGTTTTCAAGATAAGTCTCGACGGTATCTAGCGGCAGATAAGCAAGTCCCAGTCCATCCAGGGCGGCTTGCCTCATCATATTTATTGTGCTGAAAGTCGCTCGTCCATCAATACGGACCTTAATTTCCGTCTCATCCTTGCGAAACTCCCAGGTATAGAATCCGCCATGAGTGGGCAGACGTAATCTGATACAGCTATGGTCGTTTAAATCACGAGGCGTTACCGGATGGGTTTTTCGCTTGAAATAAGAGGGCGCTCCGACCACTGCAAAACGGAAGTCCCTGGCAAGAGGCAGGGAAATCATATCCATATCGACCTGTTCGCCCAACCGAACGCCAGCATCATAACGCTCAGCGACAATATCTTTGAGTCCGTACTCGCTGATAATTTCAATGTTGATATCGGGATACTCAAGCATCACCGGGGCGAGTTTAGGCCAGAGAATTGTATCGGCTGCATGTTCAACGGCAGTAATACGCACAGTACCGGCTGGTTTTTCTCTCAACCCGCTGAGTGCGGCGATCTCACTTTCAATTTCGTCAAAATGTGGTCCTATACGGGAAAGTAGCCGTTCGCCAGCTTCTGTCACAGAAACGCTACGCGTTGTACGGGTAAGAAGACGAAGGCCAAGATCAGCTTCAAGAGTCCTTACCGTGTAGCTCAGTGCCGACTGCGAGACACCTAACTGAGCAGCCGCTTTTGTGAAACTTTTTTCACGGGCAACTGCGATAAAAGATTGATAATCGTTCACATTTCTACGGCGCATTTATTGACCAGGTTCTTTTGGATTAATATTTCTTACGTATAAAATAATTCCTGGCATGGAGGTTTGTCTATTGGTAACGATCCAATGTTCCTCATCCACGACAAGTAACCATTAGCACTCACTAATGCTCAATAGAACCAAGGCTTACCAACTTCCGCTTTTGGCACAAGGCGGACTATCAAGTGTTCCCCCTGAAAGGATACGAAACATATGCCGAACCTTAATATTTCAAAGAATATGAGAACTAAAAGTTATCCCGCTTTCCTCTTCCTTCTCATACACCCAGTCTTTTTTTCGTCACGGAACATCGCATTCAGGATCGTAACAAATTTTCGTATACACGCAGTGAGAGCTACCTTTTTCGGCTTTACCCGTAACAGCAGCCCGGTATAAAAACTCTTGATTTGCCGTTAAAACGTACGGCTGAAAGCATTGCCCTTCCCGTTTTTTTCATCTGTTCACGCAGCTGATTATCCGGTACACCGCTCTTCCTGAGCAAACCGGTAACGATTGTCTCAACCACGTTCCTGAACTGAGCCATATTTTACCCTCCGGGAAATTTTGTGCCTGTATTCAGAGCGCTGACCAAAACCAGATGTTTGATAAGATCTGCGGGCCTGAAGACGGGTTCGGGTGGTTTTTGTCACTTCTCTGCCTTGCGAATACCCGCTGTCTGAGTGAGGTATGGCCAGCCTGCATTTTCCATCGCAACTGGTTTTCTAAATAATCATAGCGGAGCGCAGCGACATCCGTTTCTCATGTTCCTTCTGCAGTGCTCATCTATCCTTAGAAGACCATTGTGCGGAGGCAATATGTGCGGAAGATTCACGCAGTACAACACACGCGAAGAATATCTTAGCTGGCTTGCTGACGAGTCTGAGCGGGATATCCCCTATGATCCGGAACCCCTCGGCCGATACAACGTCGCACCCGGTACGAAGGTTCTGCTGCTCAATGAACGGGATAACATTCTGCATCTCGATCCGGTGGTCTGGTCTTTTGCGCCAGCGTGGTGGGGTAAACAACCCCTCATCAATGCCCGGGTTGAAACGGCCGCAACGAGCAGGATGTTTAAGCCGTTATGGACACATGGACGGGCAATCGTTTTTGCTGATGCCTGGTATGAATGGAAAAATGAAGGAGGAACTAAACAACCTTACCTGATATATCGAGAGGACCGGCATCCACTTCTCTTCGCCGCTATTGGCCATCCCCCGTTTGAGCGAGGAGATGAACACGAAGGTTTTGTTATCGTTACCGCAGCCGCCGATAAAGGTCTCATTGATATTCATGATCGTCGACCTCTGACACTGACGCCATCAGCCGCCAGACGCTGGCTACGACAGGAGACGACAAGCCAGGAAGCAGAAGAAATAGCGCGGGAAGGAAGTGTGACGGCAGATGAGTTTACGTGGCATACCGTCACTCGGGCTGTGGGGAATGTCAAAAATCAGGGGGCCGGGCTGATTGAGCCGATCGATAAATCGCCATAGCGGATCTACAAGGAATCACACAGAGTTATCCCCTGAAAATGTGGATAAGTCATCCAACTATTTTTCACGACAAAACAGGAAACTACCAGAAAGAGGGGGCATAACGCTTGCAACCGCGCATAAACAGTAAATAATACTGTATATAAAAACAGTTATATTTTCCGGAGTTCGTTTATGTTGCGCTTCATTCCTTCAGCCACAACCCCAGACATTGTCAGGCTTCCGCTCTTTACAGAGCGTTGTGCTGCCGGCTTCCCCTCCCCTGCTCAGGATTATGTTGAAGCAGAACTTGATTTGAATGAGTACTGCATTCGCCGAAAAGGATCGACTTTCTTTGTCAGGGCAATTGGCAGCTCAATGACAGATATCGGGCTTAATGATGGTGATTTGATGGTTGTGGACAAGGCGGAACGGGCACAACACGGTGATATTGTTATTGCAGAAATAGAGGGAGAATTTACGGTAAAACGTCTGTTACTGAAGCCCCGACTGGCCCTGCAGGCGATGAATCCCGCCTTTCCCACCTTATACCCCGACCCGGAACAACTTGAGATTTTCGGCGTAGTGATGGCCTTTGTGCACAAAACGCGGAGTGGTGACTGATGTATGCCCTGGCGGATGTGAACGCATTCTATGCCAGTTGTGAAAAGGTCTTCCGGCCAGACCTGCGAGGGAAACCGGTAGCCGTGCTCAGCAATAACGACGGGTGTGTGATTGCCCGCTCGGCTGAAGCGAAGCGGCTCGGGATAAAAATGGGGATGCCGTGGTTCCAGCTCAGGCAGATGCAACTGCCGGAAAAGCTTCATATCTTTTCGAGTAATTATGAGCTCTATGCGAGCATGAGCAACCGAGTCATGTCTCATCTGGAGGAACTGGCTCCTCGCGTCGAACAGTACAGTATCGATGAAATGTTCCTGGATATTCGCGGCATCGACAACTGTATTGATTTTGAAGATTTCGGCAGGCAGCTGCGTGAGCATGTCAAAAATGGTACCGGACTGACCATAGGGGTCGGAATGGGAATTTCAAAGACTTTAGCAAAATCAGCACAATGGGGTTCTAAAGAGTGGCCACAGTTTCATGGTGTGCTGGCGCTGTCCCCTGGAAACAGACAGAGAACGGCTAAATTGCTTTCTCTTCAGCCCGTCGGGGAAGTCTGGGGCGTGGGTAACCGACTGACTAAAAAACTACATGCCATGGGGATCACCACGGCCCTTCAGCTGGCGCAGAGTCATCCCGCCTTTATCCGACGGAACTTCAGCGTGGTTCTCGAGAGGACAGTTCGGGAGTTGAATGGCGAGCCGTGTATTTCGCTTGAAGAGGCTCCGCCCCCAAAACAACAAATCGTGTGCAGCCGCTCGTTCGGAGAACGGATCACAACTTACGATGCGCTGCGACAGGCGATATGTCAGTACGCTGAGCGGGCTGCTGAAAAATTACGGGGTGAACGCCAGTATTGTCGACACATCGCAGTGTTTGTAAAAACGTCACCCTTTGCTGTTAACGAAACCTATTACGGTAACGTTGCGAGTGAAAAGCTGATGAATCCAACTCGAGATACCCGTGACATTATCGCTGCTGCCGTGAAGTCGCTCGACAGGATTTGGCTCGATGGATACCGTTATGCAAAGGCTGGCGTGATGCTGAATGATTTCACACCGACGGGTGTGTCTCAACTTAACCTGTTTGATGAGATACAACCACGTGCTCACAGCGAGCAGCTGATGAAAGCACTGGATTCGATTAATCATTCAGGACTGGGAAAGGTCTGGTTCGCAGGGCGTGGTATCGCCCCGGAGTGGCAGATGAAACGAGAAATGCTTTCACCTGCCTACACAACACGATGGTCTGAACTACCGGTAGCTAATATCCGATAATCGGTCCCGATTTTTTTCAAAGGAATATCTATTTCCAAGCAACTCAGATCTCGTATTACCAATATCCAAGTTATCCCATAAACAGGTTGGGACCATGGTCTCAGTTAGCAGGTTGGGACCGTGGTCCCAGTTAGCAGGTTGGGACCGTGGTCCCAGTTAGCAGGTTGGGACCGTGGTCCCAGTTAGCAGGTTGGGACCGTGGTCCCAGTTAGCAGGTTGGGACCGTGGTCCCAGTTAGCAGGTTGGGACCGTGGTCCCAGTTAGCAGGTTGGGACCGTGGTCCCAGTTAGCAGGTTGGGACCGTGGTCCCAGTTAGCAGGTTGGGACCGTGGTCCCAGTTAGCAGGTTGGGACCGTGGTCCCAGTTAGCAGGTTGGGACCGTGGTCCCAGTTAGCAGGTTGGGACCGTGGTCCCAGTTAGCAGGTTGGGACCGTGGTCCCAGTTAGCAGGTTGGGACCGTGGTCCCAGTTAGCAGGTTGGGACCGTGGTCCCAGTTAGCAGGTTGGGACCGTGGTCCCAGTTAGCAGGTTGGGACCGTGGTCCCAGTTAGCAGGTTGGGACCGTGGTCCCAGTTAGCAGGTTGGGACCGTGGTCCCAGTTAGCAGGTTGGGACCGTGGTCCCAGTTAGCAGGTTGGGACCGTGGTCCCAGTTAGCAGGTTGGGACCGTGGTCCCAGTTAGCAGGTTGGGACCGTGGTCCCAGTTAGCAGGTTGGGACCGTGGTCCCAGTTAGCAGGTTGGGACCGTGGTCCCAGTTAGCAGGTTGGGACCGTGGTCCCAGTTAGCAGGTTGAGACCATAATCCCAGTTAATAAGTTAGGTTTAGATCAGCGGTAGCTACTTACAGGTAAATTCAAGTTCCAGAAGAATGGCTTCGACACGTTCGACAATATCTACAGGGAGCACTGAGGTATCCAGACTAAGGATAAACTGGTTGCCTTTAACTCTGCTGATAGCACCAGGCGCATATTGTCGTTTAGTTGTTTGTATCCTCTTTGCGCCTGATGAAGCTTTCGCACCATTCAATTCATTAAAAATTTCTTCCGCATCCAGTTTTTCACCGGCAGCTTTTCTTTGCGAAATTCGTTGAACGTGAGCAAGAATATCTGCTTCATGGATGGCAAAAATTTTCGACAGCGCATCTCCGGATCTTGCAGATAATTCACCAGGATGGGAGAAGAGGGCCATCAGTTCTCTCGGTAATTTGGCTGTATTCATGCATCGTGAAATGATTTTACGTGAAATATTTTCTGCCTCAGAGAGAGCAGAAATATTGCCACCAAACTCTTTATTCAGCCGTTTGATATAACGATGACCACGTTCGTAAGCACTCGTAGGGCGATAATCATTCCCTAACTTACTTAACGACCCCATCTGTTCATCATCCAGATCCCCGACCAAAATTCGGAAATCACAAGCAGTTAGCATCGCAGTCATTCGGCGTCGGCTGCCATCAGCCACCTCTATAACATCAGCAACTTTTCTGCCGAACGCCGGACTTTGTTGTCCGGAAACCAGGAAGGAAGGGATAAGGTCATCCAGCGCTTCTTCCGTTAACAGAGTCTGGTCACGTTCATTATTGACCCAGACTTTTGATTCCGTCTCAATTTTGTCACCGGGTATCGTTTCGAGTGTGAATCTGACATCACGACCACAAACAGGTAACGTAATTGTATTACCTCGAGCCATTGCACTGACTCGGGCGATAAGAGAGTCAACAACGGGTGCAGCAGGCGTTTCAGATGCATATTTTGCTGTTGGTGTCGTCACGACCTTCGGAATAATTGGCGCTCGTTTCATTATCGAATCTCCCAGTGCGGTTTGATCAGCCGATCAAATATCTCCGTACAAACTGGTTCCCATATAGACAACGCATTTCTCCATGCCCCTGTTGATGAACGTTGGTCGATAGCCTGTTCAAAAACGGTACGCATACGAATTTGCCCTTTTCCTACTTCATCTGTTTCACGAACAACATTCTTTAAAACCATGCTACCCCATGCATCGCGGATCTGTTCTTCCATCCACGGAGACTGGGAACCGTTGTTATTACTGTATTTGGTCAGCAGAATTCGCACGTCTGGTTCAAAACCTTTCAAATCCACATTTTTTAGCAGGTCACGCAGCATGTCGAAGAATTGCAAAGCCGAGGTGTAATCGAACAACTCAGCAGGAGTAGGGACAATAAGTACATCCGCAGCGCATACAACATTGATCGTCCCAATACCCAGGTTCGGAGCACTATCGATAACAACCACATCATAATCATGTGCAACTGTTTCGATGGCCAGACGCAACATCATATGGGGCTCTGTCGGAAGTTTACCTTCGTCGTATCGTCCCATCATTTCTGTTTCAATCCGATGGAGTGCTAAGCAGGAAGGAATAATATCGAGGCCGGGCCAACAGGTTGGCTTTACTGCATAACTTGCATCGTCACGTTCTCCCAGGTAGAAGGGCAAAAGCGTATCATCAGCATGAATATGAAGATCCGGTACCCAACCGTGATACATCGAGGCTGTACCTTGCGGGTCATTTCCTTCGACTAACAAAACCCGTAGTCCTTTTAGGGCCAGGTGCTGTGCAAGGTGAACGGAGACTGAGGTTTTATAGACGCCACCTTTATGTGCTGCTACGCCTACAACAGGGGGAAGAGTATTTTCTGGTCGACGCAGACGAGTATTAAATACGTCACGCATATGATTGATTTGTTCAATCGTATATCCCGCTCGCTGCTCAACACGTCCACGCATTTCCAGATCAGGATGGGGCAATCGACCACTTTTTTCTGCATCCCGAATGGCTTGTGATGATACACCAACCAGGTCTGATGCTTCACCAATGCGCCAGCGACGCGTAATTTTACGAGCTTCCGGGCTGTCATCATTAAACTGAGCAACTGCAATAGCTCTTGTCATTTCATGTCCAGCGAAAATGCACTGGTCGAGAGTATCCATTAACCCCATGTCGTAAGTCCTTCGTAGTTTAACTTTGCAATAATTAATTAAATCTTGGAATTTATTGCAAAGCAACAAAAATATTGCAAAGTACGTTAGTTATTGCAAAGTTGATCACTTATTAGTCGGAAAAAATTTCTTATTTATCAAAGATAGTTATTTGTAAAACGTAGTGCTCGCCGCAGTCTTTGACTAGCGAAGTCTGTCAAAGCGAGGAAGCGCAATATCACTGAACCGAAAGAGGCACGGCCACTCAGTTTGTTCAGACTTCACCGCCAAACTTTAGCTCTTTCCCATAGTGGTTGTTTTGTGCTCATAACATCCTCTTTCTTCAGGTGTTTCCCACAGTGGCTGTTTTGGGCTTATAACGACCTCTTTCTTCAGGTGTTTCCCATAGTCTTTATTTCAGGCCGTAAACTTTAGCCATTTCCCATAGTTATGCGCTTATCAACAGGTTATTTTTAAAGAGTTTTATTCTTTTTTCTTTTTAAAAGCTTTTTAGATTGCGCGTAAGCCTTTAATCACGGGGCTTCTGGCGTAGGTAGTGTGGGAAATAGCCTGGGTTACTATGGGGAATACATATAGATGGTGTGGGAAACAGCCTGGGTTTGTGTGGGAAACCGCTAAAGTAACTATGGGAAACACCTGAAGTTTATTTCAGCCTCACAAATTTGTGGGAAATAGCTGAAGAAGACCTTGACGGTCGACGGGTATCTGCCACTATGGGAAGAGGAAAAACATCCCATAACTGGCATGGACACCTGTAAAATGACGGATATAGTCGAACCGAAGCCCCATAATGCCTTAAAAATCTCTCAGTCTAATGAGTTGACGGAAGCTGCATACTATTTGCCATTACAGGCAAAACGCGTGTTGTGGTTGTGTCTGATGCAAACCTACTATCAACAGGAACACCCAGGTGTTTTCACGGTAAAGGTGGCTGATTACCAGCGCTACTTTAAGGTCAGCCAGGCCACGGCCAGTACCGATGTCCGCAAAGGCATTGATGAACTGGGGAACCGTCAGGTCACATTTTTCCCGTCAGAAGGGGAATATGAAGAAGTGCGTCGCCCGTGGCTTTCTGAGGCTGGGCTGAAACGTGGCAGGGGCCAGTGGAACATCGAGATCAACCCGAAGGTCATGCCGTATCTGACAGGGCTTACCAGCCAGTTCACCACCTATACTCTGCTCGATTGTGGACGAATCAACTCTGTTCGCGTGATACGCTTGTATGAAAGCCTCTGCCAGTATCGTTCTTCCGGTATCTGGATCACTTCAGCGGCCTGGCTTGCCGACCGTTATGAGCTCCCGGACTCTCAGCGTGCTAACTTTGCCGAGATGAAGCGCACTTTTTTGCTGCCTGCCATCGAGAAAATCAACGCACTGACGCCGATAAAAGTCTCAATGAAAGAAGAAGATAATGGCAAACTGCTCTTTTCAATTCTGGCACGGCCACTTCAGTTACCTCCCCTTGAGGGTTAGTGACAACTTCAGGTGTTTCCCATACCTCCTGATTCAAGACAATCTACTGGGCATAATTTGCCCGCAACCTACCATATGGTTATAATAAAAATACCATCCGGAGGTGCTTATGAAAGTCTTTACACCCACAATATCCGCTCACAGCCCTGACAACCTGTGGAAACACGTCGGCCTGAACGTGTCCGACAGCCTGATGCTGGTTGACGAGATTGATAAAGGGCTGGAAGGCGAAGTGGCCAGCCGCATCGTCTCCTGGGCGCACATCACCCAGGCCGATTTGCGCCGCATGACCGGTATTCCCGGCACCACGTTTAACCGCAACAGTAAAACCCGTTTCAGCCCGGCACATAGCGAACGTCTGGTGCGGTTCATCCGCGTGCTGGATAAGGCGGTGGATCTGTTTGAAGGGGATAAAGCGGCGGCCCAGCAGTGGCTCAATGAACCCAGCCGTGCCCTGGGCTGGAAAAAACCGGCCGACCTGCTGGCCTCCGAGTCCGGTGCCTGGGAAGTGATGAAACTCATCACCCGGCTGGAGCACGGGGTATACTCCTGAAGCTCTGGCGTCTGACCAAAACCCGTTACCTGATGACCGCCTGGACCGGGCAGGGTGCCAAAGAGGCGGGCGGCCGCTGGAACAGCGTCGGGACCGCCATGGTCTACACCTCGGAAGCCGCCTCGCTGACCATGCTCGAGACCCTGGTGCATCTGCATGCCGCAAATCTGCTCGATTCGTTTACCCTGCTGTCGGTGGACGTGCCGGATGCGCTGATTCAGGTGATTGAAAAAGAGAGCCTGCCGCAGAACTGGGCGGCATCGGAAGCCCCTTCGCTACTGGCTGACATCGGCGATCAGTGGGTACGTAGTGGTGAAGCGGTGGCACTGCGCATTCCCAGCGCGCTGTCACCGGTGGAGTACAATTTCCTGCTCAGCCCGGCCCATACTGAATATGCGAATATTATCAGCCAGGCCGTCACCGTGGATTTCCGCTTTGATGAACGCCTGAAGTAGTCATTTTTCTTTTAGCCACTTCAGGTTCAACAGTTATCGCGCAGCAGCTGCAGGGCATCACCCACCGGCAGGGTGAATGTCACGTTCTGACTGGCGGCGACATCGAGCGCAAATACCTTCGTATATACTTCGGTACTCTCGTACTTTTCATGCCCCATCAGTGACTGCAGCACCTTGGGTGGGGTATGGCCATACAGCAGGTGCATCGCAAAACTGTGGCGGAATGTGTGCGGGGAGATCTCCACCGTAAAGGTGACGCCGTCACGCTCCGCCTGGTTCACGGCCCCTTTCAGCCAGTTCCTCACGGTCCGGTCCGTGACACTCCACACCGGCATCGCGCGTTTTTCTCCCGTCAGCGCATCCACCTCAAACTTCTCCCGGGTACTGGCAAACAGATTGCGCATCTCCCGGACGTAATCCGCATCGGACAGCACCACCACCCGGTTAGCCGACTTGCCTTTCTGCGGACGACCGCCGCCAGTACGACGCTGCTTGGCGGTGCGGATCACCACATGCGGAATGTCATCATTCAATCTGAAATCGCGCCTTCTTAAGGCCAGCGCTTCATTGATCCGTGCGCCGGTGTTCCACAGCGTATTGACCAGACCATGTTGTGTCCAGTCCGGCAGATAGTGGAGCAGGGCTGCCACTTCCGGTGCCAGCAGATATTTCGGCAGCTCGGTGTAATGCAGGGCCATACGCCGCAGGGCGATCGCCCGCCCGTAATCCGGTTGGCCACCCGGCTGAGTCGGGACATTCAGGGTGACAGGATGTAACGACATGGCACCTCATTGCGTAAGTTGCGCTACGTGAATTCTGCAGGAGTTTACCCCACAAAAACAAAAAGAATTCACGTAGCGCAATCTGGTGGAAAACTGGGTCTATTTTCGCCTTCATGGCGCCGCTTCGCCACTGAAAAAACCCGCAGAGGCGTGCACGCTGGTTTTCCGACTTAAGTAAATATACCAGAAAACGGAAAAAGAAAAATGTCAGACAGGATCGGAAAAGGATCCGGAGATGATCCTTTTAGCCTGGATGATGGGGTGGAAAGCAGGTAGGAACACAACATCCTGGGGAGATACGTGAAAATGCCCCGAACTGCACGGGTTGCCGGGAATAGCAGAAAACGGAAAATCGCCAGGGCAAAGACCTGAGGGTCTCAGCCTGGAAACAACAAACGGCTATTCTTCCTCTTCTGTGCCAGGATTAATCATAACGGTGATTTTTCCGTCCTCACGCGCCTGGAAACTTTTTATCATGTGTACCGACTGTAGCTTCTCAAGGATCAGAATAACGTGCTCCTTTTCCGTCACAGTAATTGTCGCCTGCGTACGCTTGATGAATACATTCTGTAATTCATTTTCATCAATTTGATGACAGAGTTCTGCTAAGTCAGATTTGTTTCGATAACCCATAGAAATAAGTTTGACGAATAACCTAGTTTTGAATAATTTATTCTCACTGGTGTTAAGTACCGTTAAAATTACATCATGGGGCAAATTCAGTTGTGTAGTGTCAAGATTACCGTAGTAATCAATAAAGAGTGAAACCAGGTTGGCTCTTTCCGCTACCGTAAAACGGGAGTCGTGCATTAGCCTGGAAAGTAACGTTTTAAAGAAATATGTATCCGATATTTTTCTCAAATAGAATTCAGGATTTCCCAGGAAAACATCATGATACTGACTGAACCAGCAAACAAAGGCCTCACAGAGTTCTTCATCCAGTACGCAATATTGAACCGCAATACGTTCATATGTTTCAGCATCGAGGGAAAGCTTCAGCAATGTAATTAACCTGCAGAAATTACGGGCACTGAGTTTGTTATCAATTTCATCCATATTAATCTGAATGGGTGAAACAAGCTGCTGATAGGTATATTCATTCAGGTTTTCATTGCATATAATTTTCATATACAGAAAATCATAACGGTCGCCGTCATAAACTTCCAGACAAGACTTACTGAATTCGCTCGCGTGTTTAGTCGCATATGCCGACAATATATTCATGTTACAGTCTTCACAGATATAATCCATCAGTGATTCCCATCCCGGAGTGACGCGATCATAATGGTAAAAGAGATCATGAAAGGAGAGTATTTCATTATCTTTATTAAATGATGGCGTGACCGGTATACCAGATAAATCCGGGAGAGAGAAGTTCATTTCTCTGAGAATCATCTCTTTTGATTTGGCATTTAACGGCGTGTCAGTCAGTATATCTCTGATACACTCTGCATCTTCATTCGATGAAACGAATACGTTAAAAACAAACTCATTAATATTCGCAATAAAATATTCTCGTAAGGTCGTAAGGTGATGCTCAGTTGATAGTGTCCAGGGTTTTTTCTGGGCCTCCTCAGGTGAGAGGTTGTCGTTTTCCAGCAGGCATGAGATGACAATGCCCACGTTATTTTTTGTGATCCGATAAAGACTATGATTTGCGATGAACTGCAGACAATAGAGTTCTGTTGGTGTAAAAGGCCGGAACAATTCTTCATAGCAGGTACCAGCCTGAAGAATATGTTTCATAAAATACTCACATTTATCGTGAGGAAGTTGAGAAATAATACGACTACCAAGCAAATGAATAAAACTGCGATACTCACTTTTATCAAGTGCCTTAACAGGCGACAGGCCGGCAATGACACTGATTGAAATATCATTTACAAACAACATCTCCCTGTTAATTCTCAATACGACAATCATTCTGTCAAGATAATCGTTGAGATCCAGTGCGTTGACGATAAGCTTATCAAAAGTGTCGGGTTTGCTGAATCTGGTATAAAGGACAGAGAAAACAGTAAAGATGGCTTCATCAGACTGGCGGAATATTGAAGCTATCATGCCAGTAAAATATTCATTACGAGTGTCAATAAGATGAGTCATCAGCTGATGATGCCATGCACCATGAGCATAAATACGATTTTGTTCAACCAGTTCGTTAATGACCATTGCTTCATCATCGATGTAATACTCGCTGTTAGAGGTTTCGCAGTTGAGATCCTGGCCAACCGCTTTGACGAAGTCATTATCATTAACCGACATGGCACCTTCGTGGAAAATAGAGCGATAGGACATGTAATCCTGCATCACCAGGCCATCCGATAGCAGCACATACAGGGCATCAAGCCCTCCATAGTGCATATCGGTGCGTAAAACAGAGTGTTGCTGAGCAGTAATAAAGTCATGGTCTTTCATTTCTTCGAGATATTGTTTCGCTATTCCATCGAAGTTTTCTCGCCCAATGGAATGGATGAGCTCATTTAATGGAATGGCATTTCTTGACCTTATGGTGCTATTTACGTCGTGAAGTTTTTGATGTAATTTTCTGAATGATTTATTTTTATCCTCACCAAGTATTTTTTTCTTTCTAAATATTCTTCCAATAAATTATCTATTACGTCCGTTCCCATTGGCGTATACATGTTCTGAATTTGGTTATAATTGTAGAAGTGATAACCGACATATAAACATTCATGCGTAGAAAAATTAGCAATGAAGTATTGTTCATCACTGACCAGTTGTGAACTGTCAAATGGACTGTACTCGTTGTTATTGATTCTAATCGCGAAAAACACCTTACCCCACAGTATTTTTGGTATGAATCTTGATATAAGATCCAGTCTTATTTCTTCAGGGTATAATAACGTTTCTTCTTCCAGTTTTTTGGCTTCAACTTGAAGTTCTGACAATTCATCATCAAGAGCACTAAAATGTGAGGTGTGAAGTTTTTGTGTCCGATAGTTATGGATAAAAGAGTAGAGTATGCCTGTTTTTTTATCAGCAAGGTAATAATCCAGAGCATAAATATTTTTATAAAAGACCAGTGAGAACAACCTGATTTGAACTTTTGTGTTGTCCACGACCTCACTAAATATGAGATATTCATTGATGATATTTTGCAGGCTGCGCATGTCTCCAATATAGGAGGCGATTTTCTTGAGATGTTGATCACCTTTTTTGTCAAATTCAGGTAATTTATTTTTTAATAAAGTGAAGGCATTTCGGGTGTCCATAAACGGAATGACGGGGATGATAAAATCAAAAAATTTCGTTCGAGAGTCTGCTCCTAAAAATAAATCATCCCTTACAGCATAGATAAATCTGACTGGTTTATCATGCGCAATATTATTGTTAACGATTTTATTTATTTCACGCAATTTTACGAAAATTTCAGGTGTGCCCAGGCGATCAAGGTCTTCAAAAACAACGACCTTGTATTCCAGTCTTGAAAAAAATAGACTATCTCATCAAGGCAATTATTCAGTAAGGATGATGATTCCTTTTCACTCACTTCCACATCACCACTCAGAAAAGCAACCTTACTGAGTTTTATTTTTTTATCAAATATACCAATCCGTGATGCACATTCTGTGATGAAATAGAGTGCGGCAAGGGCTGTCAGGGCTAGCCCCGCACTCTTGATGATAAAATGTTCATTGAGGAATGCACTCCATGTTGAAGGCAAACCGATGAAGTCTGTGACTGTTTTAAAATACAGGAGACCGATAAATCCAGCTGTCGGAATGGCGACCTTTAGAAAAGAGCCATACGTTTTTAATGTATGCCCTGGATTTCTATTCAGTATCCGGTCTATTCTCGAATCAGGAAGTGAATCCCTGTTCTCTTTATACAGGATCTGTTGCAGGATGCTCAACTCCACTTCCTGATGAGGGGGAGCGACGGTATCTTTATTTTCCGTCATGTCAAACCCTGCCAGAGAAACATTTATGAATTTTTCATTACAATGATATTTCATAAATGAAGAGACAACCGTGCTTTTACCTGCACCATAATTACCGGTAATAGCTATGTTTCTTACGTCCTTCTGGGATAACGCGTACTTCAGTGCGGTGAAGTATTCCTGCATGCTTTCATCATTAATGGTTTTTGGCGCCAGGGTGTCATAGTGGCTGTTTGCCACTTCCTGTTCCCGCGTTTGAAACTGGACCAGCCATGCTTCTGCCTTCCTGCATAGTCGTATTATCCGGCTTAACACACTCATTTAGTGACTCCATCTGTGCAACGTAAAGAGGAGATGATCTGAAACTCCTTTCTGCATAACGTGCAGATCAGATTCATCCTGTTAGATGATATTTTATCGACTTAACATTATGACAAAAATGCAGTTTTTATAATGTTTTAGTCTTTTACATTAAAACTCATAGCTATCGACTCTCAGCAGAGCCGACGGTATTGTCCAGCCCCTATACAGCTAATACATAGTTCATATTGGGTCATATCTTCCGTGAATTACAGAAAACGGAAAGGGCTTCAGCGCGCGTGAAGCAGAATGCCTGTCAAACCTTACACAGAGGGTAAACTTAACTCACGCAGGAAAACACATGGACTCAGGAGAAATATCTGTATTGTAAATATACCGGATTAAATAAACAGGGACATAGAGGATGTGAAATTATGGGCAAAGCAAAAGAGGCTCGGTTATTAAAAATAAGTTTATGGAAAATACCCACGAAAATTAACCTATGATGTGAAATTATACATCATACTCACTTAAATAACGCTGTAAGCACTGAAAACTAACATCAGTTAATCACATTAAAAATTGCAGTGTCTGGCGATATATGTCGATCAAGATTGGATTTGTCTCACTTTTCATTTTATTAGTGATTTTTTAATGTTTATCCTTCCTGCTTCAGCAACGCCAGTGCCCACCCGTATGTCGGAGCTTTAACGATATTAATCAACCGTGGAATTTGCCAGCGCTTCGTATTATTCAGGAGTTTCCCCATAAAACGGTATGCGGCTTTACTGTTGCGGCGTGAGGAAAGATAAAAATCAACAGTACAGCCTCTGCTGTCGACTGCGCGGTACAGATAAGCCCATCTGCCGTTAACTTTTATATAAGTTTAATCCAGATGCCATGAGCAAAACCCGGAGGGTTGACGCCAGTACCAGCGAAGACGTTTCTCGATTTCAGGGGCGTAGCGCTGAACCCAGCGGTAAAGCGTGGTGTGGTCGACACTGACACCGCGTTCGGCCAGCATCTCCTGCAGTTCGCGATAACTGATACCATATTTACAGTACCAGCGTACCGCCCACAGAATAATGTCACGACTGAAATGCCGGCCCTTGAATACGTTCATGATTAGCGTCACAGGTGAAAACTACAGCAAAGCTTATCAGCGCTGCGATCTTTGCAACAGTGCCAGAATCTGCGGCCAAAGACTGGCGCTGTCCTTCACCACCTTCACGCCTTCAGTCGCAATAAACCAGTCAGCCATGTTTGTTCCTTATTGAAAAATCCCGCCATCTAATTACTACGGTTCTTTCCGTAGTGAATCTTAAAGCCTTCCTCCTCCCTTTTTTCGGGGACCTGTTTTCACATGCCACGACAGCTTTCCTTGGCACATAACCATTCTCAATATCTGCTGCTGAATTCGTGCCCCAAGAGATACTATGTCGGTACAGTTCTGAAGATCCCCTGTAGGACGTGGACGCGCCAGCAGAGACCATGCGTTATCATCATCATCCCACTCAGCAACTTCCTCACCCTTTGAATTGAGGATCACAAAGTAGTCTTCACCATTACTGTCGATTGTCCTGCGGTAATACACGCCACCATGCTGCACACTAACAATGAAAATAATTTCCTTTATCTGGTTCTCACTGCCGGGGACTTCAACCATATAGAGTCCTTACCATTGCATGATTCATTATCACACTCCGCAATCATCCCTTCCCATCACTGCCGCAATGCTGATCGCCCTTGTATTTCCTTTCCGTAAAAATCACTCACCTGATAATTAGCCATCATATAGTCATGATATTCAATTACCGGACGGCACTTTTCAGCCGATCCGACTTTCTTGCCTATTCAGACTTTCCGGAAGTATCTCCCGGCGTTAAAACAGGTAAAACGGCTATATTCCGGCGATTAGCTGAACCACCACGGTCAGGACGACCGCGGTTAACAGCCTGTCATACTTGGATTATATGGCGTAAAGGAAAATTGTTTCAGGAAAGTTTCCAGCGACAGAAGAGAAGATCCGTCACTACCTTTTTTCGGATCCTGTCAGAGAGAGCATCAAAACAGGATATGTGTCACATATGCAGATGTATGGCATATGTGACACATATCCCTGGCCTATACATATGCCTTGCATCTGCATATACTTAGCCTATGCATAAAGGCCTGCCGGCCAGGAGAAGATCATGAGAACCGTATCGATATTTAAAAATGGCAATAACCGTGCCATCCGCCTGCCTCGCGATCTGGATTTTGAGGGCGTCAGCGAACTGGAAATTATCCGTGAAGGTGACAGCATCATTTTGCGGCCCGTTCGCCCGGGCTGGGGATCATTCGCGCAAATGGGAAAAGCCGATGCGGACTTTATGGCAGAGCGTGAGGAGATTGTCAGCGATGAAGGACGATTTGAGCTGTGAATAAAACCTACATGCTGGACACCAATATCTGCTCATTCATCATGCGTGAGCAGCCCGACGCGGTACTGAAACGACTGGAACAGGCCGTATTGCGTAACCACCGCATCATCGTCTCGGCCATCACCTATGCCGAAATGCGTTTCGGGGCAATCGGTAAAAAAGCCTCGCCACGCCACGCACAGCTGGTTGAGGCGTTCTGCGCCCGCCTCGATGCCGTGCTGGCCTGGGACAGGGCTGCCGTGGATGCCACTGCTGAGATTAAAGCCGCACTGGCTGCAGCCGGCACACCAATTGGCCCGAATGACACGGCCATTGCCGGGCACGCCATCGCCGCCGGCGCCATTCTGGTAACCAATAATACACGGGAGTTTGAGCGGGTACCGGGCCTGGTGCTGGAAGACTGGGTTAAGTAAGCTGATGGTTCAGGGAGCACCTCTCATAACACACGGTATGTTATTTCAGCGTGCCGGGTATTTTATTTGTAAGGGTGAAAAGTCTGTCAAATTCCGCATAAGGCTCTCCCGTTTGGGCTGCATGCCGAAGTTTGGCTTCCAGAAGTTCGGGCACTGCGATCTCGTGACTGAGTGAATGATAAAGATCATAACCACTGCCACAAATAACCCGTTTCCCTTTACCGGAGGAAGTCAGACATTGAGCAGTAAAACCCATCCAGCTGATGAAAACGTCTCGTGTCCAGGTTGCCTTGGTGCTGAGTTTCCCTTCAAATATATGAAGATTTGCAGCCGGCGTCCTGTTCTGATGCCACTTCGCCTCCATCAGGTAAAATTCATCATTCAACCGAAAGCTGCCATCGTTCTGTTCGCCTGTATTTCGGAAAGACGAACGGGGAGCAAGCTTAAAGGTACTGACAGTTCAGGAAGCCAGCTTTCAAACCTGAGCCCCGAGGATGCGGCGTCAGCGTTTTCACCTCGTTCATATCGGTTATAAGAGAAGGCCAGTCCATTTCGTGCCATACCTGGACAGGTTTAACGCCTTTGGCTGTATCATCGTATGTATTTTCAAGACGGGAAATTAATGCAAGACAGTCATTACGACTTTGTTCAGCCAGCTCTGACATAGACTCCGTTTTATATTGCCAGAGGGTATCTAGAACCCGCAGGGCGGTCTCACGATCCACCTGTTTCAGCAAATATCTGAACCGTTTAGCTTTTGACGTTCCCTCCTCCTGATAATGTTCATTATCAATATCAATGTTGAGTTCTCCATCAAAAAAACCGTCAACGTTCGATTAGAGAAATCCAATATCCAGCCCGGGTCGCTTTCAAATACGAGATTTATCAGTCTAAGATCCTGAGGTAAATGCGATAACTGGCACTTATCTTTGTAACGTGTCACCTATCGAGAATAATACTGTGGCGAAGAAAAACACCATACAAAAAAACAGGCAAGAAATAACCCCGAGTAACCAACCTGTTGCCATTACCACACTACCTCGAAATTATTTTATGAGTTCCTCCTATTTACTAAGACGTAGCCTGTCATAGTGTATACCAAACAAGAAACTTCTTAATTAGTCTGGCGAATTTTTTTCGTAAATAATTACAGAAGTAATGGTAATGGTATAAAAAATTATCGAAAAATTACCATCCTTTCGGATACATCAATCTAGCAAAAAAAGTAAAATGCATATTTATTAAACCGAAGGCTGCCCGCGCCAATATTATATCACACCTCGCAATGGTTCCTATTTTATGAAATAGCCAACATTATATCCTTTAAAAAGATATAATGTACCTCATGCAAAGCATGGAATGTTGATATCATGGTCGTGTAACCATGCCATTTTTACACATGTCTATTGGTATTAGCTGATGGTTGCGCTTCAGGAAGTTGGACAGTTTACACTTTCATTAATCATTTCTGAAAATACATTTAACAGGGATTCTGTCAGCCTTCGATGGGAGCACCGTTTAATATACTGATATTGTGGATGAAACCACTTTTTTGTTCGTCTATAAAAACAGTAGCTTTTCTTTTAAAAGTTAAAAATGGAGAGAGTGAAAAAATATAAATTATCAAGATGGTTGTTTCTTCAGCGATTTAAACAGGGGGCTATTTAGCGCAAAGATCCTATAATTTGTCTGTATATATCGACAAGAATAGGATTAGGTTCTTGCTGCATTTGTTGAGAAAGCGCACTTATGAGCCCAGGAGTCGTGATCGCCCCTTTTTCGCTAATAAGCCGCTGTTTAATACAATTAACCAAAACTGAATTTACTAAAAATTCATGGGGAATAGTATGAACCACGTTGTGCGGGACAATATCAGTCATTTTAACGCTCTCTCTGTCAGAATGTTTGTAGGAAAAGATAGACACAGCTTTCAAATTTGTAAAATTTAAAATTCATATTTCTCTCTTTCTTTACTCAAGGCGGGAGATAATTAAAACAAAAGCGGAATTTTCTTAATTTTAAGAGCGACCTCATACTTTTGTGATTTTTATTGGTATGGTTGCTGTGTAACGAATGTGCATTTGCATACACTCAGGAGCAGATGGGGTTTCCAGCTCCTGAGTGATTTTTTTAATCGTAAAAATCGCCACGAGATTATGACCAGTGATTAATTTCTCGGGTCGATTACATCGGTTTCTTCAGGATCACCAGGTTCAACTACCTCAGGTAAATCAGGATCGACATCGTTCGGAAGCGGTTCATCAACCGGTACCGGATCGATCAAATCAGGACGTTCAGTCATAGCAACTCCTACAATTCAAAATGACAACATGCCAGAAAAACATTACTTCTGATTTTGTTTCGGCTTGTTTTCATCTTTTTTTGGTGTTTTTTCAGGGTTTTTTGGTTGATCCTTAGAAACATTCATTGTTATGCATTTCATGGATAACTCCAGTCGGGTAAACAGCGGTTTGCTGTATAAAAATTATAGATTTTTTTTATGATCCCGCGAGCGAAGCGGTATTATATTTATTGATTAAATGAATTAATATCCTTTAATTTCAAATAGTAACCAAATATCCTATCGATTTTTTATCATCTTTTTTTAATTTTCGCATGACTTTGCTTGCCCGAAAGGCATTCCATCCATAACTGCACCGCAGAGTGGTTTAAACAGTATGTTTTTTCTCCACAATGCAAGTGAGCTCTGAATTAATACGTTATTCAAGTTAATTACTTGTAAAAATTGTGATCCGCATCTACTTTTATCAGGCGACAAACGAACCCGCAGATATCCTTTTGAAGAGAGCTTAGTGTCACATATGCGTACCGAAGAACAACTCAGCAATTATTTATCAACGATTAATGTATTCCAGGAAAGTGAAGTTCTTACCGTGAAAACCATCACTTTACAACTTCTTGAAAGGAAAGCCTTTGTCAGCAATAAAGATGTGATTATGGAGCTGATAGAACGTCTGGAAACGGAGAAGGATGAAGTTCAGAAAGATATCTTAAGAAACGCTCTGGAAATGCTTCTGCAACGAACTCCGGATGATATCTGAATGAGCTTAAAATAATTCATGCTGGTTGAATTCTTGCAAGAGTACTGAATGACAGATAAATAAGGATATGTGGGTAAACCAGGAGTTTATAAGCTATCAAACCCGCATCTCATCTTTCCTCATACCCTGTTCAGTCATTATTACCACTTCATGTGATGATCCTTGAAGCACCGGGCGTATCCATTCAAAACTTAATATGTAAAAATTCTCTTCTACGGATGCCTCCTTTAATAACATTTAATTTCTTTGCATGTTTAAACACATTAACTTTCATTATACGTCCAAGCTTGTATGATGATTTGTAAAACCCAAGAGAATGCCTTATTGTCAGGGCCATGCATTTCGGGAATACGCTCCTTACAGAAATTAAGTTAATTTTTTTAATGCATATCAGGGATCATTTTTAGCTTTTCCAACTAGATTGCCAAAAATGTAACAGGCTCGCTTGCTCTGGTGCGCGCTCATTCGAATGGTATATACTTATTAGTGAGTAGTGTGTTATTGACATAATGAGTGAGCCAAACTCAGCAAGCATGAAGAAAGGATGATGAAAATAGGATATTAATTTTGCCAGAGTAAATGGTCATTAGCTGGCAGGAGAATGGTGCAAGCCGCGCCAGGATGTTTGCCATTCTCTATCACCACACTCGTGCGTAATATGCATTCGAGTGGTGCAATATTCCCCGGTGGAATCTGTGTAAGAACATTTCATTTTTTATAAAAATGCAAATAACCGTAATGTAACGTTAAGTATATTTCGATTTCTAGTCAGAGGAATGGTTGTAACTACAGGAGCGTAGAAAACGAATATGTAATTTGTTACGCTGTTTTATCTGGAGCAAGCATGGTTAACCTTAATACTAGCGACTATCCAAGTACCTATACGTCTTCTTTTCTGATAAAGGATTCATGGCTGAGATTAGGATTACTAAACTTAGTTGAAGAGTATGTCCATAATAAAAGATTAAAAGCCAATTTTGTGTTTTTTACAGCCGAATACTACTACCAGGTTCTGGAAAGAAAAGACTCCTTTTATGATACGGTGTTCATTTTTTTTATCAGAGACAACGCCTATTCATTTCTCAGTGAGCTTCCTGCCCATCGTGTGTCCATCTCCGTCTCACCTCAAAAATTGATTGGCTTACTTGATAACATCGTCCCTACTCGTTTTATTTTAGACAGTCAGAACCCACATTTTCACCTCAGTGAACGAGAAGCCACCTTTATTGCTTTTTCTACAATGGGGATGTTACCTGCTGAAATCAGTGTAAAAATGGACCTTCACATTAAAACCATTTATGATCTTCGCCTCAGTGTCTTAAAGAAGTTTGGCTGTGCCACGTTTAACAGTTTCAGTGTGATGATCCATAACCCGTTTTTTAAAACCTGGATGGCATCTCATTATCATAATATCAATAAACAATGTGACCAAAATTGTATAACCTCAGGAAAAAGCAGGGAATTTGCTTACCTGAACGAGGATTCAACCCGTTTTTTCTCTTAAGACAGCGCTACCGGATTGAAGGTCTTTTCAGTGCCATGCCTCAAAATACAGGCATGGCATTTCTTACTTTGCCATGATGATAAAATCAGATTAAAACATTAACCGGGATGTTTCTCTGCATCCGGATTGACGGCTGATTTCGCAATTGTGCTCAGTTTGCTGTCTGCGGTTTTCTCTTCCTCAAGTGTGGCACCCAGCAGATTTTTGGCTTCTGCATAACCCAGTTGATGTGCCAGAGTACATAAAGTGCCATATGCGGCAATTTCATAATGTTCAACTTTCTGCGCTGCTGCAATGAGTCCTGCGTCACGGACGGCCCCTTTATCCACCCCGTCAATAACCTCCTGACCTTCTTCTATCAGCCCTTCCATTGCCACGCATTTAATCCTTGAAAGCTTAAGTCCTTCAATACTGTCTACTACCTGATCGATGCGTTCTATCTGACCACGAGTCTCTTCAAGGTGGCCGCGGAATGCTTCAGCAAGTGACGGTTCAGCTGCTGCCCGGGCAAGTGTTGGCAACGCGCGGGTCAACTGCTTCTCAGCACTGTACGTGTCTGAGAGCAAATGTCTGAATAACTCTTCAAGCGTTTTAATTTGCATTGATTGTTCTCCACAGTCGAGTTTCTTTAAGTCATTTAACTGCCACACCTCATATCGGAATTGCAGTGCTCAGGGTTTATAAAATTTATCGGAAAGTTCGGGCTGATATGTTTTCATGCCCGGAATGAGAATAACCTTGCGACAGTCTTCCTCTTTCTTTTCAAACATCTCATAACCACGAGCAGCGTCTGCCAGCGGCAGATGGTGGGTAATTATTTCTTCAGGATGCAATAAGCCATTTTCAATCAACTCAAGTAACTCCGGCAGAAATGCGTGCACATGAGTCTGACCCATTTTAAAGGTCAATCCTTTATCAAACGCATCACCAAAAAGAAAACCATGTATAAAACCGGCATAGACACCGGGAACGCTGACGGTACCCCCTCGTCGGACAGCAGCAATACATTGTCTGAGTGCCTTGCCGCTGCTCCCTTCTAATTTCAGACTGGTGAGAACGGTTTCTGTCAGACTACCTTTTGCTTCAAAGCCGACGGCATCAATCACCGCATCAACCCCCCTGTGGCCTGCGGATTGCTCAATTATCAATGCAGCAGGATCGTCGGTTTCATCAAAGTTAACGGGGATAACCCCATAACGATCTTTCGCAAAGGCAAGACGATAGGGGTGGTGGTCAATCATGAAAATTTGATCTGCTCCCGCCAGACGCGCACAGGCAGCACTCAAAAGGCCTACCGGACCTGCACCAAAAATAGCAATGCTTGAACCTTGCGTTACACCTGCGTTTTTAACAGCCTGCCAGGCCGTGGGAAGAATATCTGATAAAAACAAAACCTTATCATCGGCCAGCAAATCCGGTACTTTGAATGGGCCTGTATTGCCCTTCGGCACACGAACGTATTCCGCCTGACCGCCAGGGATGCCGCCATACATTTTGCTGTAACCAAACAGGGCCGCTGGAGGGGTAATTTGCTTTCGATTCAGCGCAGCGCCCTTTCCTGTATTCGTCGTTTCACAGGCGGCATATTGTTGCATGTGGCAGAAAAAACACTCCCCGCAGGCAATCACAAAGGGGATGACAACACGATCACCTTTTGCCACCGCAGTGACATCCTTTCCGGTCTCCACCACTTCGCCCATGAACTCGTGCCCGAAGATATCACCCTGTTCTGTCGTGGGAATTTTTCCACGATAAAGGTGAAGGTCTGAGCCACAAATTGCTGTGGCCGTCACCCGCAGAATAATATCGTCTGAGGCTTCTATGCCGGGGTCAGGATGAGTATCAACACTCACTGAGTGGGGGCCGTGATAAGTCAGTGCTTTCATAATTTCTCCTGCGCAAGCCGGTTCAGGCACAGGAGAAGTGTAGTTGCTCTGAACGAGAATGCAGGGGCGGCTCAAGCACATCGGGCAGAAGTTATCCCCAGAAAAAGTGCATAACCCTGTGCACAATACTGGGAGAGAGCATGTAGCAGTCTGTTTCAAATGAGGATCCGGTGAACACTGGTGTGAACCTGATGCGGGTTGCAGTGCTCACCGGAGAGCAGGTTAAAATATCTTAAAAATAGTCACTGAAAATTCAAAGCGCGCGCTTATCAATGGCGAGGCGACGAGGTTGATGACGATGACCCAACATCCCCATGGCACCGGCAAGCACAGCCTCAACAATCAACATGAAAAAGCTAAACCAGCTCGCTTTAGCTGTGGCGGCTGCGGCTTTCTCTCCCGCTTCACGTGCTTTTTGTTCCGCCTGTTTTTTCAGCTCTTCATATTTTGCACGGGCCGCCTGATAATTTTTCTCTGTCTGAGCGACGATTTGTTCGGCCTCAGCATCACTTTTACCGGTGCGGGCAACAATGATATTTTTCAGTGCATCTCGGTCGGCCGCCTGGAAAGTTGCACTGTTTCTGTCAGCAAGGCCTTTTAAAAACTGCGAGATGTCGCCACCCTGAGCCATCTGGCTTTTGGCTCTGTTCCCTTCAGTTTGTGCCTGTTGCTGCAAGGCTCCGGGTTGTAACTCCGGTTTCCCCGTCTGGCGCAAAGTGGTTTCCAGTTGATTCTGTAAATCATCAAGACTGAAATTGCTGTCGTTAAGGTTTTCTTTTGCCATCTGCGTGACAGAAGGCGCTACCGCCGCCACACCACTACCCAGCGTCTGAAGACCACTTCCGATCGCACTCATCGCACCTGTGACCGCGCTGTTGGCGACAATGAGCAAAAAACCGGTACAGATAAGTGTATTAACGCCAAACATCAGTACGCCATGCAGGGCTCCTTCACGAAAAGCAAGTCGACCGCTGGCATAGCCCCCAGCGGCAATAGCCAGCAGCATGCTCAGACCCGTCCAGATAGCCGCTCCGGTTGCAATGCCTTCCAGTGGATCCTGTTCTTTCAGAGGATCGATGGTACTGGCGCCGATCGCTGTCCCGAGAATGACCAGTAATAAATACACCACCATAGAAATAACCACACCGGCGAAAATTGCACTCCAGGAAATACGTTTTAAGGGCACCTCATTCAACGTGTTAAAGGTCGGGTCGTAATGTCTTTCATCCGGAGCATGATAATTTGTCATTTTAACTCTCCAACGTTTTCAGGGTAATAAGAGACATGCAGTGTTAAATATTATTCGATAAAACACATGATGAATATTAAGAATAGTCTCACCCTCGATGAGATGAATTTAAATATTTACCGTACCGATATTATTGTTGATCAGTCGGCATATGTTTTTGCGTCTGAAATAACTCAGGATCGGCGATATATTGCGACAATGACTATGCTTGATGGGTATTCATTTCCTGAAGAGGCTGAAAAATGTCAAAAAAAGACCAGTATCAGATGCAAAACCCATTAACGCAGTATGACAATGGTGACTATCCGAAACAGAAGCAACCCGCACCGGGATTGCAGCATAAAATGAAACCGGTCCCCGATTGTGGCGAAGAAACGTATCGGGGAAGCGGTAGATTGAAGGGTCGTAAAGCCCTGGTAACCGGTGCAGACTCCGGAATTGGCCGTGCGGTCGCGATAGCCTATGCCCGTGAAGGCGCTGATGTGGCCATTAACTATCTTGAAACTGAACAGTCTGATGCAGACGATGTTGCTCGCTTGATTGAAGAGGCGGGACAAAAGGTGTTCATGTTGCCTGGTGATCTCAGCGATGAAGTTATCGCACGTAAAGTCATCGACGAGGCAGGAAAAAAGCTGGCTGGTCTGGATATTCTTGCATTTGTTGCGGGTAAACAGGTCGCCGTGGAATCTCTGGTAAATCTGACGACGGAACAACTGACGACAACCTTTGCAACGAATGTATTCTCTCTTTACTGGATGGTTCAGCAGGCTCTTCCTGATCTCCCTGCTGGGGCCAGTATCATAACAACTTCTTCCATCCAGGCTTATCAGCCCAGCGCACATCTGCTTGATTACGCCGCGACAAAAGCAGCTATCCTCAATTTTACACGAGGACTGGCGAAGCAGGTTGCAGAAAAAGGTATCAGGGTAAACTGTGTTGCTCCCGGCCCCATATGGACTGCTTTACAAATCTCAGGCGGACAGACTCAGCAAAAGATCCCGAAGTTTGGACAGCAAACCCCACTTAAAAGAGCAGGTCAGCCTGCCGAACTGGCACCTGTTTATGTCTATCTTGCTTCGCAGGAATCTAGTTATGTCACAGCAGAAGTTCATGGTGTGACAGGGGGTGAACATCTGGGATAATTGCACTTGAATGAGAAAGACCAGAAACTGGCGGGTAAAAACAATAAGAAATAATACGTTGTGATTTTTTTGAGGCTGAAATAATTTTGCTATCACCCGTTGAATAAGGACATGATTTTTATGATAGTTAACAGCATGGTTTATCGTCCGGGGCGCGCTGGTGAGGTCGTCAATGTCGATGACATCAGTGAAGTGATAAAGGAGCCAGATGCTTTCATCTGGCTTGGGTTGTGGCAGCCTGAACCCGAATTTATGTATAAAGTGCAGGAAGAATTTTGCCTGCATGAGCTGGCAGTCGAGGATGCGCTTAATGCGCATCAGCGCCCCAAAATTGAACAGTATGGCGATTCTTTATTTATCGTGGTCAAAACAGCGCATCACGATGGTGAGCTGGTTGCATTTGGTGAAACGCATCTTTTTGTCGGTAAAAACTTTCTGATCTCAGTCCGGCATGGTGCTTCAGATAGTTATAGCCCCGTCAGAGAGCGTGCCTCACAAAGACCCGTGATGCTGGCATATGGACCGGGCTTTCCTCTTTATTGTCTCCTTGATTTCATCGTGGATCATTATGCTGAGATGACAACATCGCTGAGTGTAAAAATCAGTGATATGGAAGAAGCCATGTTCCGTAGTGAGTTTGACCGCGAAGCCGTTCAGAACGTTTACACAATGCGCCGACAACTCCTTTCACTGCAAAATGCAGCGGCACCCGTTGAAGAAATCTGCACTCAGCTTATACGACTGCACGAAGATATTATCCCTAAACCGCTACGTGCCTATATCCGCGATGTGCAGGACCATGCTCGTCACGTGGTGAACGATGCGGAAGATATGAGGGAAATGCTGACAAGTGCCATGCATGTCAATCTTGCATTAGTGACAGTCCAGCAAAATGAAGTCGTAAAGAAATTAGCAGGATGGGGTGCCATTCTGGTTGTGCCGACTGTGGTATTCAGCATGTACGGAATGAATTTCGATCACATGCCAGAACTTCATACCCGTTATGGATATCCGGCTGTTACAGGTTTTACCGTGATAGCGTGTTTCGCGCTCTGGGCACGGCTCAGACGATCAGGTTGGCTGTAGGTGGGTAAGAAATGCTGCCTTTTTAAATCTCCTGCTCGTAAACCCAACAGCTTTTATAAAAAGTCTTACTTAGCTAATGAAATTCTCTGAAAGCTTAAGTCGCTATAACTACAACAGTTAGCTGAAAGCCCGGTGATCATAACGAGTTTACCGTTGGCAACACCTTCTAAGAATGAGGTTGATTACCATGTGCACGAGTAAAGGTCCCCGCTCCCATCTGCGAGAACTCACGCGAAATAGGACAAAATAAGATGATGGTTCCACCCGCTCCGCATGTGCCGAGAAAAGCGCAAAATTGACGCCTTCGCCATCGAAATTAGCCCCAAGTAGCTGACTGTTCCCCGCCAGGATTTCAAAACTTTTCACCAGTTTCATGACTATTTCCTTAATAACGAAATCAATCAAAAGCAGCGGCTTTCAGAATCCTTAATCAGCATTAACAACACGGGTACGCCAGAGTTGAAGGAATGAAGGTCGATGCTATCCGTAAGAAGCCGCTCATTTCCGCGCAAAATATCGTGATAACGCCGGTTCGCCAGGGGGTCAGGCAAAGGGATTTCCGTCTGCGCCCACAGAGCCGTCGGGGGCAAAGCGAGGCCGCTATGCAGCGCATCAAAAACCAGCCGTGGGGCAATCATAATGAACGCATCACTGTCGTTCATCCGGGCAAACGCAATCACGTTATCCGCCTGTTTCCCGTTTGCTAAAAGCGGCAGATAACCGCCCTTACGGAACAAATCTGGCTTGCCCTGACGTAAGCGCAGCATGCAGGCTGTGGTTTGCAGCTTCACTTTTCCGTCAAGCCAGTCCTCATCTACGCTGAAATTCGGCAAGGCATCGCCTGCAAGCATGTGCTCCAGGAGGGCGAAATTAGGTTCACGGCGGTTATCGGGATCGACAAGACTGAAGTTCAGAGCCTCACTCCCCTGATAGATGTCCGGCACGCCAGGAGCCGCAAGTTTGATAACTGCCTGAGTCAGGCTGTTCACCAGCCCAGCGCGGATAAACGGCTGTAGCCCGTCATTAAATGCCTGAAGAAACGCCTCATTTTCCGGGCTGAGCAAATACCGGGCATAGTCCAGCACTGCATTTTCATATGCTTCATTGTTATCGACCCAATCCGTGCGCAACTTGGCCTCTCGTAATGCCTTTTGGACGAATTCAACAAAACGGGCTTCCAGGGCATGAAGTGCTGTTTCATCGTGCAGGTTCATCGTGGCAGGCCAGACCCCGGCCAGCGCCTGATACAACATCCAGGTATCCACGCCGCGCGGCGCGATACCATCATTAAGAAAGATGACTTTTGTCTGATTCATCTGACGCCATCGCACGACGAAGTCAGCCCACATTTTCGGAGCTTCGGTTAGCGTATACAAACGCGCACGGGCGTCTTCGCCGCGTTTTGTATCGTGTGTAGAGGTACTGGTCATCGCATCAGGCTGGCGCTCAAGGCGGGTTTTCATCTCTTTATGAAAACGGGCCGCTGAGAAGGCTCGCTGCACCGGTTCGGCCCCTACTTCATTCAGCGCGAGATCCATGTGCTGGCGGAAAAACAGCGTGTCTTCCACCGATTTTGCCATCAACGGGCCGGTCAGTTGCTGGAAGCGGGTGAGAAATTCTCCCGCGATTTTTACCTGGTCTGGCGCGACGTTACCCGTGAGAAGTCGGGAAAGGAAATCGAGCGCTTGGGGATCAGCGGCATGTTCGCCAGCCTGGATTTTTGCCGTAATGGCGTTCAACAATGCACGATCTTTTGCCGGCAATCCTAATGGGGTGCCGTAGGTGCGATATACCGGGAAGGCGATCAGCAGTTCACGCAATGCCTGTCGCAGGGCTAGTACCTCAACCGCCACACCTTCGGCCTGCGCTATATTGATGACCAGATTCAGCAGCCGGGTAAATTCCCCTTCAAAATTGCAGTCCACCATCAGGAGTTTGGCCGCACGCAATTCGGCTCCCATATCCATTGTCTGGCCTGCCACGGTTTCATAGGCTTTGCGCAGCGCGTCAAGCTGCTCATCATCAACCAAGACTTCGGATAACGAGGAGATAAATTCATAGCCCGTGGTGCCAGAAACTGGCCAGTCTGGAGGCAACTGCTCACCCTTGCCGAGAATTTTCTCCACCGTAATATAACAATCAGCGCCCGCTTCCTGACGCAGGGTTTGCAGATACCCTTTCGGGTCGGCAAGTCCATCGACATGATCTACCCGTAACCCGTCCACCACGCCGGTTTTCACCAATTCCAGGATCAACCGATGGGTATCAGCAAACACCGTTTCATCCTCTACACGTATGCCCACCAGTCCGGTAACTTCAAAGAAACGACGGTAAGATAATTCACGTGGCGCATCCCGCCAGGACATCAAGCGGTATGGCTGAAGTTTATGTAAATCGGTAATGGCTTTTTTATCATTCAGATTTAAAATCACAGCCTCACGGCCCCGATAACTCTCAGGCGTCAGCGGGTAAAAATTATCGGCGTAAAAGAAAGCGGGTCTGTCGGTTTGTGGGTCTGGCCTGATGCCAATTTCATCGTTTTCCAGCAGTATTTCAAACGTATCGCCAAGAAACGGTAACGTCAGCCGGCGTGTCCAGTCGATATCAAAGTGTCTGGCAAAGCAGGAATTTTCGCCATGCTCAAGCACGTCACGCCACCAGGTATTTTCCAGCGATGACGCCATATGGTTTGGCACAATATCAAGAATCAAACCCAGCCCATGTTCCTTGAGCGTATGCGCAAGGCGATCAAAGCCCTCCCGCCCCCCAAGAGCGGGGTCAATCTCGTTAAAATCGGTAATGTCATAACCATGGGTAGAGCCGGATGTGGCAGTAAAAACGGGAGAGGCATACAGATGGCTGATGCCAAGCTGCTTAAGATAAGGCACCAATGCCGCGGCACGCGCGAACGTCATGCCGTTACGAAACTGAAGGCGATAAGTGGCCGTTGGGATCATCACTTTGTCTCCCCTGATGCAAGACGAACAATGATGGAATGCGGGGGCAAATCATCTGTTGCTTTCGGCCAGGCAAAAAGCGTCTCGCCGGGCAGATTTGGCAGTGTGCGCGTGGCTTTGCCTATATTCAGCGCCATCGATAGCGTGCCAGCCGGAAAGGCCCAGGTGACAACTATAAATCCTTCGTCCGTTTTTATTATCTTTCCAGCGTCACCGCCTGCGGAGCCCAGCAACGGCACAATAAATTTTTGCCGCAGCGCCAACAGTCGTCGGGTGAAATCCAGCCACTGTTGACCTGATTCATGTTCCGTCTTGTTCCAGTCGAGTCGGGAGGCGTTGAAGGTCTTATCCGCGTTCGGATCGGGAACGTCCTCGCCATCGTGTCCGTGATGGCCTTTAAATTCTTTTGTACGGCCTTCTCGCACAGCTTTGGCCAGCTCGCCATGAAAATCGGTAAAGAACAAAAATGGATGGGTTTCGCCATATTCCTCGCCCATAAACAGTAACGGAATGTGTGGCGAGCACAACAGCATGGCGAGCAAGACCTGGGTACGCTCAGGCCCTGCCAGTACGATAAGCCTCTCACCCTGGGCGCGGTTGCCCGTCTGATCGTGGTTCTGGATGAAGTCTACAAAGGCGACGGGCGGTTGAGCGGTGCTTTTCACGCCGCGCGGTTTGCCTGCGTGTCCGGAGTGCTCTCCCTGCCAGGCAAAACCCTCTGCCAACGATCTGGCAACATGTTTCGCCGGGTTAACGGCAAAATCCTCGTAATACGCGTGCGTTTCCCCGGTGGCAAAAACGTGAGCCGCATTATGTAAATCATCGTTCCATTCCGCCGTAAACAACGGCACTGAGCCATCTTCTTCACGGGGGTGAAGGAAAATCACGTTGCGACTGTCTTCGGTCGTCAGGTGAATTTTCCGGCTGGTAATTTCTGCGCGGATACGCCGCGCAATCTCAATCAGCACATGTTTATCTGATGCGTCATCGATATGGTCTATCGCATCAAAGCGAAGACCGTCGAGGTGATATTCTTTCAGCCAGTAGAGCGGAGCTTCAACGATATACCGCCGCACCGCATCCACGTCATAGGCGATACCCGGGCCCCACGGCGTCATCCTTTTTTCGTGGAAAAATTCCGGCGCGAACAACGGTAAATAATTACCTTCTGGGCCGAAGTGGTTAAGAACAATATCCAGCACCACTGACAGACCCAAACCGTGGGCAGCATCGATAAACGCTTTAAATTCTTCAGGCGTACCGTAGGCAGAATGCGGGGTATACAGCAACACGCCATCATAACCCCAGCCTCGATTACCTCCGAATTGCGAAACCGGCATCACCTCAATCATAGTGATACCCAGTTCGGCCAGATAAGGCAGCTTTTCCCTTGCCGCGCTGAACGTGCCTTGCGGGGTAAAAGTGCCGAAATGGAGTTCATAAATGACGCTTTCTTCCCACGGGCGACCCTGCCACTGGGCGTTCTGCCACGCGTAATGTTCGGGGTCGATAACCAGCGATGGTCCATTAACATCAGTTTTCTGTGCTCGGGAGGCAGGGTCAGGCACTTCCCTGCCGTCAGCCAGCACGAACTGATATTCTGCGCCCGGCGAGATCCCTGCCACTTCAAGTTCGAACCAACCATCCTTCGCGATTCTCATCGCCCGCGTTTCGTCATCCAGTCTCAGCGAGATGCTTGTCTGCCCGGGTGCCCAAAGGCGAAAGCGCACAACGCCGTCTTCTATAAATTCACTGCCCCAGCTTTTAATAAATGTGTTGGCTTCCATTTTACGGCCTCGTTTAACAAAATGAGCTCTTCATTCTGTACGGTAAAACTTGTCGAGTTTTGAGGAGAGATGAATGCCAGTACGAGAATGGTCTCAAAGGCGAAGGCGACCGAAAGGTCGCCTGATATTATTTTTTCGAAGTTTTGTGTTTCACTGTTTTCATCTTGGCAGCTTCATTCTCGATAGGAGGAACGCTACCGAGATCGGTACCGGTGACCGGATTCACTTCGGGGTCGGAAGCCGTACGATTCGCCAGATTGTCCAGATTCACTTTTTGAGCGGCAGAAAGCGTCACGCTGGCTGAGCCATCACCGCCATCGACAGCCGGTTCGGGATTCGCCACGAAGGTAAAGTTCTCGTCAGAATTCCAGCTCCCGCGCATATCGTTGCCTTCTGACATGTTGTAATAAACGGTGGCGTATTTTTCGATTGGAGGCAGTTTCCCCGGCGGGAAGTTATTACTGATGGCATACAGGGCTTTTTCAAAGGATATCTGGTGCGCCACTTCACGGGTCATTAAAAAGCCCAGCGCATCCTTCACCCCCACATCATCCGTCAGATTAATCAGTCGCTCATAGAGGATTTTGGCACGGGCTTCAGCAGCGATATTGGAGCGTAAATCAGCGGTAACCTCACCGATAGTGTCGACATACGCTGCGGTCCATGGGACGCCGGCAGAATTTGTTAATGCCGGTCCGCCTCCGTACAATAGCGAAGTCAGATGGCTGTCATTACCGTTACCCGTAATGGTACGGTACAGTTCGCCTTCCTTTTCTGTTCCTTCCGCCAGCGAGCCTTTCGCCCCTTTATTGAGCATTCCAACCAGAGAGCCGATAATTTCTAGGTGGCTTAATTCTTCCGTGGCGATATCCATCAGCATATCTTTGCGACCAGGATCTTCGTCGCCCAGTCCCTGGGTGAAATACCGGCAGGCTGCCGCAAGTTCACCCTGCGGGCCACCGAACTGTTCAAGCAAAAGATTGGCAAGACCGGGATTAGGACCCGCAACCCGAACGGTATATTGTAACTGTTTAACATGTCTGAACATAACTCACTCCACTTAAGGGAAAGCCTCAGGGCCGGTTCCTGGTCCGGTCTCCCGTTGTGAAAATTCTATTTTTTTGCTTCCACACCCGGTGCCGCTGAACGCACCATGAACTGTTCAGTCACGTCCGGAAGATGCGTCAGCAACCACTCAGCCATTGCCACTTCCTGATCACGGATCTGAGTAAAAATCCGTACACCCTCGATGTCTCCCACCACTTCAGCGGCAGCTATTAGCGAGGTATAGCTGGCAATTTCCATGTTTTCAAAGACGAATCCACTGATCGCGCCTTTAACGATTTCGTCTTCCGCCAGCATGCCACCCATCGCCTGTCCCATCGCAGTGAGTTTCCCTACGGCATCTTTAATCACCGAACTGGAAGTGTCATAACGGTCAATGACCGACTGGACAAGAGCCTGTTGCTGTCGGGTTTCTTCAATGTGTTGCTCAATGCGGGCTTTCAGATCAGGATAATGCTCAATACGGCTGGCCATTTTTTCAAGCATACTTTCTGCCTGTTTTTCCATGGCATAAGCATCTCTTACCCAGTCAAGGTAGTTCTCTTCGTGTGTCATAAGGCACCTCTTGAATTAGTAAAGTTTCGTATCGTAAACGGCTTAATATTCAGATCGTTGAAACCGATGCTTGATAGCGACATTAAGATTGTTCGGCAATGACGGTTAATTTTTCGTCCGTGGCTTTTTCTTCCTGCAGTGTTTCTGCAAGCAGTTTCGCGGCTTTTTTATATCCCAGTTTCACAGCGAGGGCGTGGAGTGTCCCGTAGGTGGCAATTTCGTAGTGTTCCACTTTTTGGGCGGCCCCTATCAGCCCGGCATCCCGAATCGGGCCAGCTTCGACAGAATCAATGATTTCCTGCGCTTCTTCGACGAGACCTTCCAGTGCGTGGCATTTCATTCGTTTGATTCGTACACCTTCGGTGTTTTCAACTAACTCATCAAGGCGCTCAATTTGCCCGCGAGTTTCTTCCAGATGCAAATTAAACGCGGCAATAAGCTTCTCATCTGTGGCTGCGCGCGCCATTTTAGGCAGGGCACGCGTGATTTGTTTTTCGGCACTGTACACATCTGAAAGATCATGAATGAATAAATCTTCGAGTGTTTTGATCGTCATACAAAGTCTCTCCGGCTGTGGTAAGTGGCAATAGAACATTCATCTTATTTTTAACAATATAAATCCTGGCATAATTTTTGGGTCTTAATCTTCATCACGAAAAAAAGGTGAGCAGTGTTGTATTTCATTGTAACGAATACGGCTGTGCCATGTGGATTGAATCTCGTTAACTTATTGAAAAATAAATTAAACTAAATCTTTTAGAAGGGGTGAATTAAGGGGAGGGGTTAACGAGGAGGAAAAGTCTTAAAAAGATCAGCTTAAGATTGGAGTGAATGATATACAGAAAAAGTAGCCCCTTGCCACGCTGATTTTATCCGCAATAATGAATCTGAATAACGTCGCACTAATCTTTCTGGCAGTGAAATGATTAAGTGCTACAATAAAAATGATGTTGAGGATTCATATAAAACATAAGGATATGTCAACATAATGACTCTCTGCTTGACCAGATTTCTATACTGGTCTTTTTTTATCATAAACTCCTCCTGTAACAATCTCTCTATCTTAGCTAATATGAATAAAAGGACAAATCTTCAAAAGTACACCTTGAATATCAAATGCTGAGTTATAATTTCATTTAAATTTATTGTCATATGATTTATTCAACGAATGCTGGCAAGTGAAATTTAAGTCACTCATTAAAAAATTTCCTCCCCTTAATTTAGCCGGGAATTTTTATAACCTTGACAATCCGTAAGTATTCTTAGTGGCGCAGCACTAAGAATACGCGTGCCAACTATTTGCAACCTCGTTTGGAGACTTTCAGGTTATGAAACATTTTTAGTCTTTAGAACTATGAGCCTTTCCAGTAAATTATTTATATTAGCTATTTGGTTTTTTAATTCAGCCAAGTCATCTGAAGAAATTTCATCGATTTTTTCATGTAATCGTGTAATTTCGAGGTCCGCCTTAACATTAACATCGGATTCCATCTCATTTCTAATTTGATCATTTCTGGCCTGTCTTTTTTGGTTCATCATAATTGCGGGTGCTGTATAAGCAGACTGGAAAGATAAAAAAAGATTAAGGAGTATAAAAGGGAAAGGGTCGAATGCCGACTTTTTGATAATAATATTGTAGCTGGTCCATCCAATAATGATACCGGTCTGGAAGATAATGAATTTCCACGTTGCTATTGCGCTGGTTATTCTTTCTGCGAGTCGGTCTCCAAAAGAAGTTTCATTCTCTGTATATTTTGGGTCACGAATAAGAGCCTCATGTGCCTCGGGGATCTTCTCCCTTAAAATAGATAAGTTTTTCCTATCGTTAGTGCTCATTTTTTGCATGTTCATGTTCTCATATATTTATAAAGTGTAGCCTTCAGAAATTTTCTTCGCGGGTTATGAATAAATGATAAAATTTAAACATACTTAGATACATTTTACACATTAGTTAGTCGAAACCCTAAAGCATTATCGGTATTAGCTAGCAGCTTCAGATCGGAAATTTCTGAAAACAAATGTCGTGTATACATATTTTTTTGCATCACCTATTTGAAAAACTCAACCAGACTACTTTTATGCACTGAATGATGAATAATTATCAATTCAAATTGAAATATACTATGCTCCATATGAGGTTATGAAATAAAAACTTTAAGAGACGAAATATGAATTATCTTTCCTGGGTGACTGCTATGGGTTGCCTGATGCTTTTTATGTCCTTAATCTTTGGATGGTTGAATCGTACACCTGTTCCTGTGTTTGGCATCTATCTCCTTGTGGGAATTGCTTGTGGGCCATGGGTATTCGGCATACTTAACTTGGATATTCACCGTCATTCAATCTCTATCAATCGCATTACCGACATCGCTATGGCTGTATCCTTATTCATCACCGGACTGAAGATGCGCCATTCTTTGAAATCTCCTTTCTGGAAAACAGGGATACGCCTGGCTATCCCGTCAATGTTAATAACGATCGCTTTAGTCATGATTGCAGCGCATTTTTTTATGGGATTATCATGGCCATTGTCACTGATCCTGGCTGCGATTATTGCGCCAACAGATCCCGTTCTGGCTAGCCTTATTTCAGTGAATGACGCAAGAGACAATAATGAGCTCAGATTGTCCCTGTCCTGCGAAGCTGGGTTGAATGATGGGACAGCTCTACCATTTTTAATGTTGGGAATGTTATGGCAAAAACATGGGAGCACTATCACTACCAGTGATTTGTGGGAGTGGTTCGGTAAGGACTTGATATGGGCTTTACCGGGCGGCCTCATTATTGGATATATTCTGGGTAGGAGCATTGGCCTGCTGGCAACACACTTCCGGCATACTCAGCGAGTAGTTGCACCGAGTGATTTCATTGCACTGGGACTCATTTGCCTGAGTTTTTCATTGGCGATGACAGTCCATGCTTCAGGATTTCTTGCAGCTTTTGCTGCGGGAATCGGTCTTCGCAGTGCTGAAATTCGAGTACAAAGACGTCAGCCTTTAAAGGAAAAATCAGAGGAGGATACACCTGCTGAAATGCAGATAAATCCACATACTCGCCATGCAATAGAACACAAAAGTTCTGTTAAATCGGTCGGGCTGGTGATTGGGGATGCATTGTCCTTTGGTGATACTGTTGAAAGACTCATGGCCGCAGCACTGATCATTATGTTGGGTGTGACTCTTGCCTATCACTGGAATATGCCTGCGATGCTCCTAGCCCTGCTACTGTTTCTGTTGATAAGGCCACTTGCAGTGTATTTTTCGACTGCGTGTACCGGAATACCGGCGCAAGAGCGACTGATGATGGGCTGGCTGGGTATCAGAGGAATTGGTAGTCTTAATTATATTGCCTATGCATACTCCCACGGGCTTCAAGGCGGCGCGATTGAATTAATGACAAATATTGCGATTACCATCGTCACATTAAGTGTATTAATACATGGGATCTCTGTTTCACCACTTATGAATTTGAGAAAAAGTAAACGACATTGATGTCATAAGCTGGCCGTAACACTTCGCTGTGCCTCGTTATATCTTTATTGAGCACAGTCGGGCTATTTGCTTAATAAGCAACTTTGTGTCCGGTAAAAATTCACGAGTGAGAACACGACGGGAGAAACATATGCCTTTAGTTGTAGTGAAAGGTGGGACTGCAGGTGTCGGGCGAGCCAATGCGGTATGTTTTACGCGCCACGGTTACGATGTGGCGGTGATTGCGCGTAGTCCATAAGAGCTGACTGAAACGGTGAATGAACCCGGGCAAATGAGACAGACGGCCCAGCAGATATTTAATACGCTGGGTTAGGTTGACATCTGGATCAATGTCGCCATGTGTACCGTTATTGCGCCTTGTACTCAAATGAATCATTCCGAATATCAGCGAGTGACCGATGTTACCTATCACGGCGTAACCAACAGCACCCGCGAAGCCTTAAAATTGATGGAAAGTCGTAAAACCGGTCACATCATCCAGATAGGACCCGCTTTAGCCTATCGCTCCATTCCCCTGCAATCGGCCTATTGTGGTGCGAAATCCGCCATTCGGGGGATTAGCGGATTAAAGGGCCAACCCATCAGCGCTGGCCCTGAGACATGTGTGGCAGTTTTTATCGAGCCGGGTGCCTCCCGGAGAAACAGAAACCGAGCCATTCTGTTCCGCGTGCTTCTCTGCAAAAGCCTACTCAGTCCACCCCGCCGCTTAGGGGGATTCTCTCTAAAAACCTATGCCTCACCAGACGTGTACTGGCAACTACATATTAGTAATTCTTATAATATTTTTCCATTTTCTGGGCACTACTCAAGCAAGAGAATTACTTCTATTTCTTGGTGTGACAAGTCAGAAACAGACGCCGAGGCGGTGTCAACCGCCAAAATCGCTCCACCCTTGACTTAATAGCATGTTAATACTGGATGTAATATTTCATAGACAGTATATATACAGCAATGCTGCTATGCTTAATATTCTGTTATTTTTTTGTCACTAGCTTTGAACACTTAAACGATATGTGAAAGTTAATGAGATACAGGTGAAATTATGAAATTAATTTTAAGTTTATTAGTCTTACTGACCATTTCTCCGGTTTATGCTGACGATCAGGGAGGGTTAAAAGAAATTGTCGCGCCCCCTGCTCCTCACAAAATCGAGGATGGCTATCGTGGAACTGAAGATGCACGCGTGATGACTGTTAAATTTGCTAAAACCATGCACGATGGGGCAACTCTTTCGCTTCGAGGAAACCTCATTCATCATAACGGAGGTGACCATTATATTTTCCGTGATAGCACCGACCAAATAGAAATCATCATTCCAAAAAATATTTTTGATGGTAGGGAAGTTAAACCCGATCAAATGATAAGCATCAACGGTACACTTGATAAAAAAGGGAAACCATTGGTAATGAAGGTTGATCGCTTACAAAAATAAAAATATAAAATGTGTCTTATTGAAAGGGGCATCTATCAATAAGGCACTAACCAGAACTTTCTCCGTTATCAAAAAGCCTTTGAACTTATCACCTCCTTTTTTCATCACAATATAGTCTGTATTGCTGCGATACTGCAGCCCGGTAAACCATTCCTACTCGCTGCAAATAGAATACATATTTGCACATCATTTTTACGCAGGTAAATAATGAGAGACAGGAAATTTCGCGATGACAAGCACATGCTTCGCCCCCCTATAATCTATTCAGTTCCTCGTGCCAATTACCTTTCTCCGGCGTTGTCTGATGTGATGTTACAGGGAAACTATGCTCAAAAGAGGCTTAGCAGCAGGTCTACGTCCTGGTAGGTGGAGATTATTCCGGCGATTTGCATACCCTGCTTAGATTAGCATAGTATTGTCGCCCTCCATGCCCTTTCGGGAATATATAACTTGACGGGAAATTACTGATATCCTGGTGACTAAAAAATCGGGACACTTTTGTACATGTCCTTGTTCATCTGAATATTTATTATTGGGTCAGTTTAGATATCGAAAATTATTGTACGGCAAGCCTGTTTTTTGAGCAGGCTGACTTATAGCAATAGGGTGTACTCCAATGCTATACGGTGTTTCCGGGGATTTTTGCCTTAATCGGATAACCTAAATGCGATACCGCAAAGGCGAGCACTTAAATGCGAACATTCGTAACAGTGACGGAATTTATTCGGCAGCAGGTAATTTTCCATGAGCTATAAGCCACTCGCGGCGTTATGCTAGCCACTGTTGAAACCATGGGTTCTCAACCCGCCGCACTTCCTTCTGCGTCCACGCCATTATAGGGCAAGCTTTTTGAGGCTTTCCAAGGAACTGAGATATTGCTTTTTCAGTGCAAGACCGAGCTTTCAGTCCACTTCTGCTGATCCAGTTATCGTGCCATTCAGTGCTGGCTCGGGAATCGGCAGCATTGTAATAAAGCCTTACCGCCATTACTCACTCCTTACACGATAGATTTTTATTGTTTGTCAACTCATTCGCATTTTAAATCGTCGCGTTTGATTGGTCAAATTATAAGCTAAACGTACAATAATTCGCTATATCTAAACTCACCCCGAGTATAACCCTGAGCATCAGTATGCCCTACGTCAGTAGCCACCCGGGCACAACCTTCTACAGACTGCTCCAGCAAAAAAACCAGTTCTGTGGCTACGTACAATCGTTCTTCTTCACGTTTAGCAGCCTTTGCATTTTCTTCCCTACGTGATATCAGCCACTGTCCGAACCAGACACCACCGAATTCAGCGCCAGCAGTAAGAATCTGCGGCCACAGGCTGGCGCTGTCCTTCACCACCTTCACGCCTTCAGCGGCAATAAACCAGTCAGCCATGTTTGTTCCTTATCGAGAAATCCCGTTAGCACTACGTCTTTAGTCTGTTTGCGTTCAGTAACCTATTAAAGAGAAACTAAATGCCTCTTCATTGCTCAGATGAATACCATCAGGCATCGCTGCCCTTGTTCTATCGCAGGGTAAACAGCGGGGATTGCTGCCTGAACACACCCAGCTTTGTTTGTGCACATCAAACGTGGCCAGAATACGGCCTGACTCGCTGTAAATGGCTAACTGATATTTATAAGCTGTACCGCTGTATCCTTTCGGCAATGAGTTCTCTTTTACCCACAAAAATGTGTGGCCGCACTGGTGCGTCAAATAATCCCTTGTCTGGATAATGGTTTTATGCAATTTAACACCCTTTAAAATAGTTCTATTACGTAATTATCCACCACTGAATTACCTATCCGTAACTTCAAGTGATTTTACCCGCCGCAATCATCACTCATGTGATAATAACCTCAGATATAACCACTCCGTTAAATTACCGGTCGGCACTCTTCAGCCGATCCGACTTCCTGGCTTATTCAGACTTTCCGGAAGTATCTCCCGGCGTTGAAACAGGCAAAACGGCTATATTCCGGCGATTAGCTGAACCAGCACGGTCAGGACGACTGCGGTTAACAGCCTGTCACAACTGAATTATATGGCGTAAAGAAAAATTGTTTCAGGCAAGTTTCCAGCGACAGAAGAGAAGATCCGCAACTTGGAGTTTTCGGATCTCTGCGAGAAGAGAAAGAAACTAATACTACTGGAGCAATAATTATCAGTTATTGTTGCTTTGATTACATTATTGTCTAAAAGACAACAATCATCACACTCTGTTGCAGTTATCAGCACGCCGGAAAAGAAAGCCGCCCCTCTCATGCGTAACCCGTTACATGCGCTTCGGGTTCAGATCAAATATTGATTGACCCTTGACGCAAATAAAATGAAGCCGGTACGGGAACGCCGTAATATGAATAAAATTATTTAAAGCCTTCGGGCATTCATCAGCAACTGAATAAAGGTATCAAGGAATGTATCCCGTATTTGAGAATGGCTCCTGCTGGATCAAGGTGGATTTTCATCTTCATACCCGTGCAGATAAAGAATTTCGTTATGCCGGGGAACCCGACGAATATATTCGCGACTACGTCAGTGCCCTGAAAGCGGCTGATGTGGGAGTGGGCGTGATCACCAATCACAATAAATTCGATCCCGGCGAGTTTAAGGCATTGCGCAGAGCCGCGCGCCGTGAAGGCATAGGGCTGCTTCCCGGCGTTGAGTTGTCCGTTAATGATGGTCAGGCTGGCGTGCACACGCTCGTGGTGTTTGCCGATGACTGGTTTATCAATCCGCAGCAGACGAACCATATTGAAAGTTTCCTGACGGCCACGTTTGCGGGCGTTGATAATTTTGAGAACGAAAATGCCCGTTCAACAGAAAATATCACACAGACCATCCAGCGCCTTGACCGGTACGAACGGGATTACTTTATCGTGTTTGCCCACGTTGAGGCGGATAACGGGTTATGGGGAGGGCTGAGCCCTGGCCGGATCGGGGAGCTTTTTGATAATGACCTTGTCCGCCGGCGCGTGACGGGATTTCAGAAAGTAATGACCCATGATCTGCGGGTCAAAATTCAGGGCGTGCTCGGTGCGCGCTATCCTGCCGAAGTCCAGGGATGCGATGCCAAAACGCTGGATCACATCGGTGCCAGAAAAGTCGCAAGTTACCTGAAACTGGGTGATTACAGTTTTGACGCTGTCCGCTTTGCGCTGCAGGATTTCCCGCATCGCGTCGGCCCGGAGAAACCGGCCCTGATCCACAGCCACATCCGCCAGATAGCCTTCGAGGGAGCCGGTTCGCTCGGTGGAACCGTGGTCAAATTATCTCCGGAGCTGAACACCCTGATTGGGATCCGCGGCAGCGGCAAATCCTCCATTCTTGAAGGGATCCGGTATGCCCTGGACATTCCGTTTGGCGAGAAGGCCTCTGACCGCGACTACAAAGAAAATCTGGTCAGTAATCTGCTCAAAAGCGGGGGGAAGATTACCGTTGACGCCGTGTGCCGTCACGGACGGGCCTATCAGATAACCCGCATCTTCGGTCAGGAGCCGCAGGTTATTTTTGACGGTCAGGCCCGGCACGGGGTGGCGCTTCGGGAAACGGTTCTGCACAAGCCGGTGTATTTTGGCCAGAAAGATCTGTCCAATACCGGCGCGGGATTTGAACACGACCTGATTGAAAAACTGGTCGGGGAGCGCCTGACCGCCGTGCGGAACAAAATCCGGCAGCAGAATGAAGTCGTCCTCGACAGGTTACGCGAGTATCGTCGTCTGAAAACAACAGGAGAAACACTTTCCGAATGGCAGGCGAAAGAAAGGGATGCGCAGTTCCGCCTGCGCTTTTATGCCCAGCACGGTATGGAAGAAAAACTGGCGCATCAGACCACCTTCGGACGGGATGAGCGCTACCTCAGCAGTACCACTGCACGGGCAACCCTGGCGCTGGACAGTCTGCAGGACGGGATCAGAGAAACACTCGATGAGCTGAAGCAGGAGCAGAAACATGAGTCAGCGCATAACCAGGCAGACATTGATGATTACAGTGCGGGATATGAACGCTTCACGGCCCATCTCGACTCCCTGAACACCATCGTGGACGGCGCCCGCCGGCTCCTCACAGAACTCGATACGAAGCAGCAGGCCTTCCTGGAGAAAAAGCTGGCGCTGACGGAGGAATTTGCCGAAATAGAGCGTGGACTGGCTGAAGAACTGCGGCTGGCAGGCGTGGAAAACGCCAATCCGGCTGACTTTCTGAAGCTGAAGGCCGGGCTGGAACTTGCGGAACAGAAAATTGCAGAACTGACCCGGGCTGAAAGCAGTCAGGCGTTACTTGAGAAAAGTCTGACAGAGGCGCTGAGCCAATTGTATGAACTGTGGGTGGAAGAATATCAGGAAATTGAAGCCGTGCTGGCCGGCATCAGCCAGGCCGGCTCGCCCCTGAAGATCGTGCCGTCCTTTGCAAACGACAAAAAAGCCATGCAGACCATTCTGAAAGAGGCCTTTACCGGCAGCCGGCTGCGGGAAAGTACCTACCAGACCGTGGCTGACGCCTTCAGCGACTTTGGTGAACTCTGGCTGAACAGGGACAAAATCCCGGGGATTATCAGCGGTTCTGCGGAGACGTTCAGCGAGTATCTGGAACAGCAGATTGAATCGCTGATTTCCTGGCAAATACCCAATACCTACTCCATTGAATTCCGTGGCAAACCCCTGGAACAGCATTCGCTGGGTCAGCGCGCCTCCGCTTTAATGCTGTTTGTTCTGAATCAGCAGGATAATGATGTGGTGATCATCGATCAGCCCGAAGACGACCTGGACAATCAGACGATTTATGACGACGTGATTAAAATCATCCGGGCAATGAAACCCCGCACGCAATTTATCTTTGCCACTCACAATGCCAACATTCCGGTGCTGGGAGATGCAGAAAATGTCTGTGCCTGTGAATATTCAGACGGGAAGATCCAGGCGGCCGGTGGGGGCGTGGATGCCTCCTCTGTACAACAGCATATCATTTCTGTGATGGAGGGAGGGCGTGAGGCCTTCGAGCGACGCAGGGAAGTTTATGGCTCGTGGCTCAGCAAAACCTGATTCCATCATGCTTAAGGGCATGCAGAAAAAGCCGCAATTGCGGCTTTTTCAATTTTCCGATTATGGGAGTTTTCGGATCTGACCGGGGAAACAGAAGAAGTGTATGTAGTTTCTGTATTGTATGTACGATATGTATTAATTGTATTGTATGTATTATCTGTATTTTGTGTATTGTGTATTTTTTACACCGGCGTACGATGACGCCATTCCCTGAGAAACCGGAGCCAGACCATGACCACCCTCTCCCCGGACACCGTCCGCCGCATTGAAGACGCCGCCGCCGCCCTGATCGCCGCCGGCACCCCGAACCCGACCAACGAGCAGGTCCGTCAGCACCTCGGCGGCGGCTCCCTGTCCCACATTTCCCCGGTGATGCGCGCGTACCGCGCCCGCCAGCGCGAGCAGGCCGCTGAACAGACCACGCCCCTGCCGGCAGAGCTGGCGCAGCTGCTGACCGGCCAGCTGGGGCTGCTGTGGCTGGCGGCGGTGAAACAGGCTGAAGCTGGGGCCCTGGCGGCGCGCGAGCAGGCCGACGACGACATTGCCCGTGCTGACCAGGAGCGGGATGAGGCGCTGACGAAGGTGGCCGCCCTGGAAAGCGAGCTGGCGGTGCTGCGGGAAGTGGTGGCTGAACGTGACCGCCTGCTGCAGGAGGTGCGCGAGCTGCGCGCGGAGGCGCTGCCGCTACGCGAGCAGGTGGCCCGCCTGACCGCCACCGGCGAACACCTGGCGACGCAGCTGCAGGACACGAAAGCGGAGCTGAAGGAATCCCGGGAGGACGACCGTAAACTTCAGGCCGAACTGCTGGCCCTGGCCCGCCATGACGGGAAGGTGAAAAAATGAGACAGGAAAGAACATTACGTATAAAGGCATTTCGACGGGTGCTGGAGCTTGGCGCCGGTGAGCGGGCTGACGAGTGCCGTCATTTTCCTCGATGGAAAACGGAACTGAGGAATTTCCCGCACGGCAGCTGCGATTTAGCCAGCAACACACTGGCGAAGTACCTGACAGATACTGAGGGATGCCACCCCTGCATCATTTTTATGGAAGGTAACGCTGGCTTTCATGAAGCGGAAAACTCAACGGTTCACGGGCATGTCATCGTATTGCTGGACGGGGAATATATAGATCTGACGCTGGATCAGTTTCCAGAATATCCGGAGTATATCCCGGCTGAAGCTGTCGAGTCAGGTGGCTCACTGGGAAAACTTCTGCGCAATATCATGAAGCATGAAGACCCGGTAAAAACCCGCCGGGTTGATCTCAATGGTGGCGAAGAGCTGTATGCCTGGTTACGCGATACCGCCGACGAAGTGCTGGCTGCGGACCCGGAATGGCAGGCCCGGGAACAGTCTATAGCGGAACAAAGGGAAGCGGCCCTTAAGCTGTTCCCATTTCTGTCTAACATGCAGAAAATTGAGTGCGAACAGGGCCAGGACAGTCAGGAGGCTGCCAGATGAAGATTTATCATTACACTGACCTGAACGGCCTGAAGGGCATCATCGAATCAGGCTCACTGTGGGCGACGCACTTTTCCTTCCTCAATGACAGCAATGAACTGATTCACGGCATGAACTGTCTTGAGAATGCCCTGCAGTACCTGAGGGACGACTTTAACCCGAAAACCCTCAAGTTCATCGAACAGGCACTGACGCACTTCAGAATGCATCGGGCTGCTCATGTCTATAACCTTTCTTTCTGTCTCGAACCCGACCTGTTAAGTCAGTGGCGGGGCTATGGCAGCTCTCAGGGCGTGTGTCTGGAATTTGATGATGAAGAACTGATTGCCTCCCTGGAACTCACGCACTACCAGGTGTTTAAAAACCGGGTGATCTATACCAAAGAGGATTCCACGGTTGAAGCCCGGAACGAAATCCTCGCCTTTTTTCGTCAGCCAGAGGTTCAGGCGGCAATCAATGCAGATGTAATGCATGAGATGATTCAGGCAACCAAACTGGCACACAGCCTGCCGCCTTTTTTCAAGAATGACGGTTTCAAAGAGGAGCAGGAGTTCCGGATGGTCATTCTCCCGGACAGACCTTTTAAGGGTGTCAATTTTCGTGTCAATGACAGCGGTCTGGTGCCATATCTGATCATTAAAGCAAAAGATAAGCTGCCACTAAAAAACATCAGAATTGGTCCCCGCAGTAACAGAGCAATGATGATGGATGGGATTTCATTCCTGTTACAGAGCAAGGGGTACACCAGTACACGGATTTCGTTTACTGAGACGCCGTTCCGGTAAACTCAATTAAGAAGTACAAACTTCAAAGGATCAGTATGTTGAATAAAGTTTCACAAATTAATTTGGCCAAAATCCTGGCTGAAAAATTTAACGAAGGTGACTGGCAGGAGCTGTTTGCTGTTACATCTTGTGAAGATGTTCCGGAAGGGCTTTATAAATTCTACCAGCATGTTTACTGGGGCAACCCGGAGCTGAAAGGGGTGGCCATCTCTGCCATAGAAAGCACTCTGGCCAGGGACGATGATAACCTTTCTAAAATCTGGGCGTTGGATAATGTTCAACACTTTATCAACAATGCCAATACTGAGTTATTCAATGAAATAAAGGGCATTGTTAATCAGAATGGGCAAAGAAATGTTTCCGCAGCTCCAGTGAAAAATGTGAACGAAAACATTTACCAGGCTTTAGAAGATGCGGAAGTGTTGCTTCAGAAAAATGGACCACACCGGGCTTATGATCGTGTCCATACAGCTCTTCATGCTTCATTAAGACAAATGTGTGCAAACCATGGAATTGCGACCGATATTACAAATAATAATGTTCCAGGATTGCTTTCCCTGATAACTGCACATCTCAAGGCCCTGCCGGATGATGGAAGAAATGAAGATGTGTTTAAAATGTTGAAGTCTTCTGCCGCAATACTTCATGGAATCAATAACCTGCGTAACCATTACAGTATGGCTCATCCTACCGAAACTTTGCTTAATGAAGCCGATGCGCGTTTTGCCATAAATCTGGTTCGTTCCATTATGACTTATATTGATGAATTGCTTTAATTTTAATAAAAATATGAGGTTCACAGCGAACAGATAGCGCAACAACGAAGAAGTGAAATACGGCCAGAATTTTGAACTCTGGTCGTACTCTTATGGTTTAACAATTGATGATCACCTGTGTAAGCGTTTAATAAACTTCTTTACTGACTTAACGCCTGCTGAATTTCCTGGCGCAATATCGTAAACGCATAAGGATCAAAGCGGTTGGCTACCAGTCGACTGGGGTTAGTGGGAACCTCAAAGGTATCCTCGGACTTCATGTCATTGTTATAGGAAAACAGGATGCTACCCGGATTAAATACATGGAAATAGGTAACACCCAACTCAAAAACAGGTAGGGAGGAATAAAGCTCAAACTGCTGCGCTTTATTATTATAGGCAAACATATAGATATTATAATTCTCTTTCTTAAAGAATTCTGCCAGTAATTCAATTGTGTTGCGGGCATTTTGTGCTATTCCATTTGCATTGGGTCCCTGGGCGTTGTGTTCCCTTAACTCTGCCAAAGCATATTGAGCGCCGCAGAATATGCTTGCTAAAAATTTCTTACGTTCCATCATATTGCCTCTGGCTAAATCCCTTCTGGGACTGTAAAGAGTTCCGTCAACAATGATCCAGTCATCGTTAACCCATTTTGTAACTTGTTGAGGGGTAACACTCATACTTTTAGCAAAAGCAGATTTATTCCCGTCAAAGAAAAGATCGATATGTTCAGAAAGCTTCATAACTAACCTGTTTGACTGTTTCAACATCAACAGCATAATCAATATTTGATTATGTATCAACAAAAAATGATTATATCTTTCGTTCAGCACCGGAACAGGGGGTCCGCTTGGAAAAAGGAAAACAAACCACGCTAAGAGTATTTTTTAACCAGCGCGATCTTGCCTGTCCCTTGAATTGCGGCGCTACTGCGTTTTTGTGTCCGAAACCGAACGATTAGGGGGCAGTTTGGATATAGAGAATTATTGTACGTTTAGTTCGTTGTTTGACTAATTTGATAAAGAATGGATGCGCTGCCAGCGTGTTGATAGTATTTGGACACTACAAAAACACCGCAGAAAGGTTGAACAATGGGTACTGAAATTTCTCTCGACGTGTCAGGCATGACGATGTGCTGGAGTAAGAACTCGTTAGGCATAGATCATGGTGGACTGTTTCAGAGCGGCGATCATTACATCGTACCGCCCACAGCCGAAGAAGTTGCGGAAGGGGGCGATTTCAACGAACCAGATAACATTCTTTTTCGTACCATTTTGCGAAAGCCATTAGGGCAAATAGTCCATCGTCTCGATCTGCTTGGTTTCACTATTGATAATGCAGAAAAAGAATATAATCTGATGGTGAAAAAAATCATCATTGAAAATGATGAGTTTGAAAAATTCTATCCAAAGTATGCAAAAACAAAAGTCGAATTAATGAGTTTTCCAGAATTTATCAATTTCATTAAAAATGTCAACCTTAAAGACTTAGATAGCGATTTTGTAAACGAAGACGACCCAGAAAAAGAAAAACAACTGATTAGAGGCAGGTTTACTAATGAACGCCTGCTACGCAGAATCCCACAATATGAAAGCAATTTTAATGATGCATGGTCTGAAAAATCCTCCTTCGGCTCATTGGTAAATATACTTCACCCCTATTCAGTGATCAGATTATTAGCTGAAAACAAAAATAATAGCGGTGAATTTGTCACCTGGGATTATGGTGCTTTAGTTTCCAATGGTTGGGCCAACCTAAAAGATATTGAGACAAACACTCGCAGGCATGACAAGTTTCTCATAGCAACTGAAGGAAGCTCTGATTCTCATATCCTCCAAAAGGCATTACGCCTATTGCGGCATGACATTGAGGATTTTTTCCATTTCATCGATATGAAGTCAGGACACCCTTTCCCCGGCACTGGCAACTTGATAAAATTTGCGGATGGTCTTGTGAAAATTGACATTCAAAATCGGATTGTTTTTGTATTAGACAACGATTGTGAAGGTATAGAAGCGTACAATAAAATCCGAGAACTTGCCTTACCTCAAAACATAAATTGTGTCCATTTACCAGATCTGCCTGACTTCAACGAATTCCCCGCAATTGGGCCTCACGGTATAACTAAAGAAAACATTAACGGTCGCGCGGTGGCAATTGAATGCTATTTGGATTTAACCTATTCAAATTATGATGAAGCAAAGATACGCTGGTCTAACTACAAAAAAGAAAGTGACGCTTATCAGGGGGCGTTAGAAAATAAAGACTATTACACGAAAAGATTTATGAAACTAAATACGGGTAGTAAAGCATATGAGAGCTATGACTTTTCAAAAATAGCCATAGTATTAAACGAATTAATAAAAGCTTGTTCTAAAATATCATCAGATATTCGAAGTAAACAGTTAGATGACCAGTATCCAGATTAAAAATGGGTCCGCTTGGAAAACGGAAAACAAACCACGCCAGGACTACTTTTTAACTTAGTTTGGGAAATGAACAATATTGTACATTAAGACTACATCTTGAAATTGTTCAGAAGAGAGGCTGATCATACCGTAGCTAAGATTGTGTAAAATACCGATACATACTTTGCGCGGAAAAATCACCTATGCCCGGCCCCTTTCCAACCGTTACGTTTACTGAGGACAGCATTCCGGAGTGGTGCTGCCCGGCGTGCATGGCGCCGTCACTGGAGCTGCTACCCGGCAGCTTTCACTCACAGCATTCTGCGTACTCGCTGCGCTACCGGTGCGAGGACTGGTATGACTATGATCATGAGGAGTTCGTATTCACCTGCATTCTGCAGTGCCGGCGCAGCAGTTGCAGGGAGTCCGTGGCGGTATCTGGCTCTGGCCGGGGCGAACGTGAGCCGGACGCACGGCAGGAGGCCATGGTTTACTACACCCTCTACCGAGCTAAATCTTTCGACCCACCGCTGCCGGTCTTCAGCCTTCCTGAAGCCTGCCCGGACGATGTGAAATCCCAGCTGAAGATGGCGGCGTCTTTGCTGCCCATAAGCGGCAGCGCCGCGTTAAACTCCATGCGCATCGCGCTGGAAATGCTGCTGGATAATATGAAGATACCCCGGTTCAGCACGGGAAGCGGAAAACCGTGGCCGATCAAGCTGGGAAACCGGATTGAGCGATTCAAGGACACGCTGGGGCCACACTATGAAACGTTCCACGCTCTGAAAGATATAGGCAACCACGCTAGCCACTCCGACGCCACGATCAGGCAGTCGCACATCGAGGGCGCCTGCTCGCTGATGGATGATCTGATAAGGCAGCTGTTTGGTCAGATCACTGACTTTTCCAAGATTGCACGCACGCTGCAGGCCAGCTACGGCAGGAGCCGGGGCGAAGAGTAACATTATCTGCGGGCCGGCAGATACCCGGCCTAAGTGCTTCAGTACCCCAGGAACGAAACCTCCTGTAAAGCTCAAAACTCTAACGTAGGATAATTTCCGAATTCCAAGCAGATCCCTATAAGGTTCCGGCGAAAAACGTCTATATGAAATATCTTATCCCAACTCGTACCAGGTCACGTTCTGCAAGATCCCAATCTTAGAAAGAAACATCTCACCAACTAGCATCGGTTTATATGCAAAACCGGTTATCTCGTCCGCTTTCTTCGTAATAACGCCACCTTGACCTTCCTTACGGCCCTGCAGAATGCTGAAGGTTGTGCTCAACGTCAGATCGATGATTTCCATGGTGGGTAACGTTAACCATGCATGAATATTGATAGTGTCATCCTGATGAGCATTCGCCAGTTTATTCGCAATCATGGCGTCATCAAATTTGTGAATTCCCTTCGGCGTACCATCATCAATCCAGCCAAGAGTAAAATACACCGGACATCCAAGCCATTCTTCAAGAACGGGGCGAGCCTTGAGATGAAGGGGCATACACTGTCCTGCAATCTGCGCATAATTCGTCATACCTTCGAATACTGGAGCCAGCACACTGTTCAAATGACGAACCCGTTTATCATTCATCATCCGCCCGGGAACTTCATTTACGCCTTTCGGTGGTGTAAGGTCAAAGGACGCCGTACGCTCTAGTGCCTTCTGAAATTCTTCGTTGTAAGACATACTCTTTTCTCCATGGTCATAAGTTTGTGAACCGATATTATTGCGGTTTAAGTAGGATAATTTCCGAATTCCGGGCGGACGCTAGCCGGACTCAAAAAATCATCCTGATGGTAATGACGCCTGATACTGTTGCTATGGCTTTGTGTTAACACCGCTTATTTCCCCTGCGCACCCTTTTTTGCCGTCTGCATTTTCTGGCGCACTACCTCTACCTGCTCCAGCGCGTGTTCTGCTTCTCCGGCGGTGACCACTCCGTCAGGCTGGCCGTCCAGACCGTAACGAACGGCGCCGGGTTTCAGCTGATGCAGATATTCCAGACGGGTGGTGACAAACCACATCGCCTTGTCGATGACCCGGACCGTCAGTCCGGACTCCGGATGTTCTGCCGCCCATGCCTTCATCTTCTGGCCAGTGCCGATGCTCACAGGTCGGAAGCGTCGCTGTGGCCATTCCGGCCAGAGCTGTGGCCAGACCGTACACACCGGGCCAAGAATTTCCCCGGACGTCAGTTTTTGCTTTTTCTTACTGGCCGGAGCCGGCGAAGATGTCATTACAGTACCCTTAATGCCTTTCATAAGATGGTTAATTATACCGCAATAAAAAGATAACATCATGTTTATAAAGCTATTTTTTGTGTCGCCTGCGACACCCAGGCGCCCGCTGTTGTGACAGAGATATTCTTCTGTTTACTGGCGCCGGTCACGCGGCAACGCCGCCCGGCTTTGACAGGTTTTGCCTATCGTCCCTTCCGCCCTGCTAAGCCATACCCGCTGACCACAATGTTGTCGTTTTGTGCGCGGTCGGAGTGGCCATGGCAAGGCTTCAGCCGCAGACAGGGCGTATCTCCGCGTGCGATGCGAAGCGAGCTACGAGCGTGTACGGCTCACTCACAGCAATACTTCTTTAAGCGTCACTGATGCTAGTTACAACATCCATCATTTAAAGCGACTCTGTTCCGGCCTTTCAGGCCGGGCGGCGGCGCTTTTCAGTGGTGGGTCTGGTTGCGGTGAGTGAGGTTGCCCCGTTGGGGGCCCGGCGCTGTGCGACGGGAGCTATTTCTTCCCTTTTCTGAGTGACGTGGCCGTTGGCCACTGTAAGCGAAGGCATTATCCCCACTGTTCACCGATTTTTCACAGACAACAGGTTGTTTGCCTGGTGGTTCAAAGGCAAAGGAAAAAGAAGGGGGTGTAAGACTATTTTGCAGCTTTCATTTTATCTGCTTGCAGGTTTCCTCAGTTATCTATTTGCGGATTTATGTGGATAACGCAGAGAACACCGCGTCAGCATGTCCCCGGTGTGATGATTTTTATGGGGTGATGGCCATAAATGGCTCAGGCAAAGGAAAGTCCCGCGAAACGGGCAGGCAGCAGGCAGCACAAAGCGCCCCGGCGGGGCTGGCTGCATTCAGGCAGGTAACTCAGGGGTCAGTGTGGAGGCGGTGACGCCAGTGCCAGCTCGAGCTGATACAGGCGCTGCACGGCCAGCTGCTCAAGGCGTTGTGGCGTACACCAGTAGGCCTCATCCGGCGCCATCGTCTTCAGCAGGAAGCGTGACATTTCATACACCTGGCTGTCACGGGGCAGTCTGGCCAGACGGTTAGCCCGTTTACGGTCAGCCCCACGCTGGCGCCGGAACTTCAGCGCCTCGGCACGTTTCTGAGCCGCCCAGCGCAGGCGGGCAGCATGAGGGGACAGTTCGTCATGCTCGCTCATTACCCCTTCGGCAATCAGCCGGCGGCGTTCTTCACTCTCACGCAGCTTCTTTTGTTGCTGGGCTTCGAGCTTCACCAGGTCCACACCCAGCATCGAGAAACCCAGTGCGGTGATCCAGACGTATTTAGGAAACCAGGTGCGGGATTCACGGTCCCAGGTCTTTTCTTCCGAGATGGCCAGTACGCCAAATCGGATCTGCTCATCAATAAGCCGGGACAGACGCGACACCGTCACTTCCTGTCCCGCCAGCAGTTGCCCTTTTTCATCTTTCGGGCTGATTTCATACGCCAGTCGTGAGACACACATGCCGACAGAGTGTTTACCGGCGTCGCAGAAACTCACCAGTGCTGGCCAGAGTGCATCCAACAGATATTGTTTCTCAGGGCGGAAGGCATATTTACGGCCGGCGCGTTCGCGCTCGCGGACATACAAAGGATGGCGGGACATGTGCATACGCAGACGCGGCAGGCCGGTCTGCGGATCTTTCATCACCAGACGATGATAGGCATGGCCCAGCTGTCCGCCGAGCGCCTTATAACGGGCAGGACGGAACCATTCAGGTCGGGCACATTTGGCTTTTGTGGAGTGTTCCCCACGTCGGCGCAGGGATTTTTTCTGACCGGTGCGACCAGAAACGCCTCTTCGCAGCGTTCACTGATGCCCTGCCAGAACAAGTCGGACTCGTCATTATCAGGGCAAAAACCCGGACGGGATAAAGATTGTTCAGGCACACCTTCCTGCGCTTATGTTGCACGGAAGGAGTACGCGCGAGAGGTCTTGAATTTCTCTGAGCATGAATCTATACTCCCCGCATAGAGCAACAATCTCTATGCAGTATTAGTGAACCCCGTTAATCTTCTCAGCCCGCCAAAGTTGAAAGAGATTCTCGGGGTTTTCGCTTTTCTGGCTCCGGACATTTCTCAGAACCATTCCCTGCCACCTTACGGCGTGGCCCACCTGCAAATTCTGTAAAACGATCAGTAATCTAGCACTGACGCCCGGTACGGGCAAGGTTCACCGCCCCGTAACAGGATCTGACCGACAACAGTTCGCCGTTGTTGCACTGGTCAGCGTTCTCAGCATGCTGCGTATCATACCCGATTTTTTCCCTGTGTGAATATCCATTAAAAACCGCCGCTAACACCTCGAAAAAACCACCTTATTCTTTCGGTATTTACATCATTCAAAAAATAAAACCTATATAAAACAGATCAATATACGAAAATTCACGTATGTAAAATTTCTTGTCTGTTCCCGCTAAAACACAACGAAAATCATCTTTTTTCAACTTTTTTACTGCTCAAAAAACGCACAGTAAAACAGATCGATATTCTGCGCCAAATTCTGGATTTAGCATAAAAGATCGTGCGCGAATGCCGGAACGATCTTTTATGCTGGTCTGGAAGAAAGTTATCCACAAGGGTTACAACTGACAACCTGCTGTAGCCCATTTACAAACAAATACATTTCAGGATATAAAACGCCATATTAAGATTCATACCAGTTATGTGTGCTGCCATATGTGATTAACCCGGTCTATTCAACTGGCCAGGATTCGCCAGTCTGGACGGCACGAATAGTTATCGGTTACTTAGCAATCAACAGTAGCATGGCAAAACAGGTATAAATAAAGCGGAGAAAAGCATTTTCTCCGTCGCCAGAAAAGGAATGGCTCGCCGGCCGTTCTGGCTTCACTGAGTTTTGTGTCCGGAGGGATAGAGTGAGTGCGCCTCGTCCACACCAAACGCCGGGCACAAACTTCAGTGAGGCGGGTTCAGGATTGAACATTTAATTTTTGACCAGTCACTCCACGGTCAAAAAATTCCGGGGCTCGCCCAAAATTTACCTCCCACCCAACTTTGCACAGGATTTCACCATGGAAGCGTGGTATCTCGTTTGCTATGAACCGGGGAAAGACAAACTGTATACGGCCCAGCTCAGTCTGAGCCGGAAAAACATCACGGTTTTCTGCCCCATGCTCAGAACCTGGCGTCCCCGAAGCGACTGTAACGGTGTCAGAGCCTTTATAGAGCCGCTGTTCCGGGGTTATTTGTTCGTTTATCTCGACCCGGAAGTGATTCATCCTTCCCGTATCGAAGATGAATGCAGCGCCGTCAGTACGTTTGTCCGTTACGGCCAGGAAATTAAGCCGCTGCCCGCATCCGTGATGGAAACGCTGATGACGCTGCCGGCCTGTGCCGATGAACGTGACTTTATCCCCAAAGCGGAAAAACAGGCGAAACCGCCACAGCGACCGTATCGCCCTGCGCGTAAACGCAAGCAACGGATGGAGAACCCGTCCCCCCTGCAAAGCGTACTGTACGAAAAAATCAGTCGTATCGTCAGTACGGATAACGAAGTTCAGCGCACCGCAATGTTCCTGGCGCTGACAAAATCGTTCCATGACCACGCGGAGAATCACAATGGATGTGCTGGATAGACTCACGGAAGAGGAAGAGTTTCTGTATGCCCTGCGTCTCGAAACGCGCCGACTTCAGGCAGCAAAACCATCGGCACTTGTCTGTTCGTGCGGCGAAGAAATCCCCGCACTGCGTCGTGCGGCCATCCCCGGCGTCCGTTTCTGTATTGACTGCCAGATCCTGAACGACCACCCGGCCCGGCCCGGGCTCTCCTCCCGGCTGCGCTGACAAATCCTCATTCTGAGCTGCCCGTGGGCAGCTCTTTTTACATGTGAGTCCCCATGACAACAAAAAATGCACATCATCACACCGTGCGGTTTAACCCTGCGCGCACGGAAGGTCTGGAGAAGTTAGCGGTGGATATCGGCTACCGACAATCCCGCCCGGTCACCGTCCACGCCCTGGTCAATGCCCTTACCGACTGTCTGCTGGACCGCCAGTTCGAGGTCCGGATTCTGGAAGATCGGGTAAAAATGAATGCCACCAAAAACCGGAGAGAATCATGAAGCGCGCGGCCCTGCTTCCTTTATTGTTAACCGGTTGTCAGCAGGGACATGTCAGTACGCTGCCGGCCGCTCAGAGTTACGTGGACAGTCTGCTGAGCGCCCAACTCCTTGTCGTGAAAGTTGAGCAGGAAAGTCTGGCGCTGGCCAGCGGGCTGAACTTCGCCCCGGTGAAACGCCCAGCCGCCACCCCACCGGTCAGTCTGCTGGCCAAGGCGGCAAAAAACCGGCACCGACCACCGGCAATTCGGTCCCTTTACCGCCGGGTCCACGTCTGATGCCGGGCCTGCAGCAGGTACGCTATACCGGTACGCCGGATGCGCTGCCGGTGATTGTCACTCGCGATGGTCAGCAAATTCGTCTGGATCAGGCCCTGACGGCTATCGTGCCGGCAGGCTGGAAAACGGTGTTGTCATCCCGACTTCAGAGCAGCAGCCTGCCGCGCGTCGCCTGGCAACGCGGCGACCAGTGGCCCTATGTGCTCGATAAACTGGCCCGTGAACAACAGCTGCAGATCAACATTTACTGGGCCTCGCGCCAGGTCACCGTGGACAGGGCTGATAAGTCCGGGGCGGCTCAGGTACTGACCGGCAAGCCGGTCACGCCTCCGGTAACGCCGCGCACCACGACACCGGTCCCGACACAGACACAGAGCAAACTGCTGCCGGGCCACGTCATACCGGCCACAAGCCCTCCGTCGCCATCCGTTGCCACCGCGAAGGTCACCACGCCAGTGAAAGCCCCGGAACCGGTCAAACCAGCACCCCGCCTGTGGCGCGCCGAAACCGGTAGCACTCTCAAGGACACGTTGTTTACCTGGGCGGCCACCACCGACTGTGAGGTGCAGGCGGGCAAAAAATGGAGTGTGGCATGGGTGACCGAAACCAATTACCGCATTGATGCCCCGCTGCAGTTCAGTGGGCCATGGCGCGAAGTGCTTAATCAGGTGTTTGCGCTGTATCAGAATGCCGCCATCCCGCTGTATGCCGGCACCAACTCCGCACAGTGCGTCCTGAAAGTGGATGACAAACCCATGAACTGAGGTGGCGTATGAGTTACCTGATACTGGCCTTCTTCTCGGCGTTCCTGCTGTTTTCTGCCGGTGCCCTGCAACGCGATAATCTCACCGATGCGCAGACACAACAGGCCGGGGTGATGAAATACCAGGCCGCCAGCACCCTGCGCTATATGAATGCCCTCAACAGTTATCTTTATTATCACCCGGTAGCGGACGGCACAATCAGTGACAGTCTGCTGGAGTCCGCCCCGCCTGCCGGGGTGCGACACCTCATCCGCCAGGGCCGTGTGTTTGTTTACCAGCCCGCCCGGACCGGGCTGCTCGATGCACTGGCCACACACTCCCGACAGTCTGCCCTGCTGGGCACCGTCAAAGCCCGCCGCCTGCTCGACCTGCGCGGCACCGATATGCAGATAACCGTCCCGGAGACTATCCCGGACGGCTACCTCGTTTACCTCAACTGAGACGGGGTTCGCCCCCTCGAGACACGCCCATGACACATCACCTGAAGACCCGGGTGGCAATGCTTATTGCCGTTCTGGGGCTGGCCGGCTGCGGCACGTTTGACCGGATAAACCAGTCAGATGCCACCGCAGACGCCGACCATGCCACCGCCAGTAGCCAGCTGAAGAGCATGAGCACCGGCAAGCCGGTGCAGGAAATCACCACCCAGTGGATAAACCCTGTCCCCCTGAACGCGGCGACGAAAAAAGAGGGATTGCCGGGGTGTGCGGTCACACTGATCCGCCCGGGCGAAGTGTCGCTGGCGGACATCAGTGCCTTTATTACCCAGGAATGCCGGGTGCCGGTCATTATTACCCCGGATGCACAAAGCCCGGGCATGACCAGCGGGGCCACGGAGAAAATCAGTGGACCGCTCCCGGTGCCAGCGCCGGTTCCGGACCCGACCGGCATGGTGCCGCTCAGTCAGATGGGCGGCTCCCCCGCCCAGACCAAAGTCCTGGTCAGCGCCAATGTGCTCAAGGGCATTAACTGGCAGGGTTCCCTGTCCGGGATGCTCGACTATGTGACTACCCGTCTGGGTTTGTCCTGGCGTTATGAGCAGGGACGTGTGGTGATTTTCTATCTCGACACGCGCAGCTTCCCGGTGACCTTCCAGGACTCCAGAACCCAGTTCACTTCCCGTTCGGTGTACGGCTCCTCTTCGGGTGGTAATGGTAACGGTGCCTCAACCGACGGCAACAGCTCCCAGACCACCGTCACGGACATGAACACCAATCGCTATAAGGAGATTGAAGACACGGTCAAGTCGATGCTGACACCGGGGACCGGGCGCATGTCCATTTCCACCGGGCTGCTGACGGTGACCGACACCACCCGGGTGCTCAGTGCGGTGCAGGCCTATATAGAAGGACGCAATAAAGAGCTGACCCGACAGGTGGTGCTGAACGTCAAGGTCTACTCGGTGACCAAAAAACGTCAGGACCAGCTGGGCATCGACTGGGATGCGGTGTTCACCTCCGGCAGTGTGGGGCTGTCACTGGGCAACGCCATGACAGGGGCGGCGAGCAGTGCCATGACCGGTGGCATCAATATCATTGACGGCAAATTTGCCAACTCGAATGCCTTTATCCATGCGCTGGCCCAGCAGGCCAATGTCTCGGTGGTGACACAGAACTCCAGCACGGCCACCAACATGAGCCCGGTGCGCGTGCAGGTAGTCACTCAGCAGGACTACATCAGTCAGGTCAGCACGGAAAACACAGCCAACGTCGGCTCCAGTACCTCCGTTGAAAAAGCCACCATCTCCACCGGCTTTAACATGACGCTGCTGCCGTACATTCTGCCGTCGAGCGACCAGATGGAGCTGCAGTACTCCATTTCGATGAGTGATGATCCGGACATGCAGCCGGAAAAAGTCGGTGACGTCACGCTGAAGCTGCCGAAAACCAAAATGCATAACTTTGCCCAGAGCACCATTCTGCGCTCCGGCCAGACGCTACTGCTCAGTGGCCATAATCAGCAGAGCAACAGCGTGAACCGTCAGGGTGTCGGCTCACCGGGCTTCATTGGCCTGGGGGTGGGGTGTCAGGTGAAAACGGTGATGCCATCCTGGTTATTCTCATCACACCGGTCCTGCTGGGGTAAGCATGAAACAACACTTCATTCTCACTGTGGATAAACAGGTCTGGGTAGCCGGCCTGCACTGGCTGGCCGCCGACAGTGACCGACGCCGCGACCAGCGCCTTCAGGCCCGGTCGGTGGGCGCCGACCATTATCTGGTACAGAGCACAAAAGGCGGGACGCTGATTGGGACCGCGACCCTGAACCTCACCACGCTCAACGCCCAGGAAAAACGCCGGGCGTATGCCCTTGCCCCGCCACTCACGGCGATGCTGGGGCCAGACGGCTGGGCGGTCTTCTGTGTCGGCGCTGACCAGTTCTGGTTTGTGGCCACCGCCGGCGGTGAACTGTCCCTGCTGTCTGATATCACCGGCACCCGCGAGGACATTCTGCAGGCTGTCACCCAGTACCAGGCCTACCACGGTCATGAGACGACGCGTGCGGTGTTCTGCCCGGCCGGTTTTCTGCCGGGGACCGATGCCCCGGAAGGCATTCTGGAAGAGCTGCTGCCGTCGGGCCCGGCCCGTAAAACATCCCGACTACAGCCGCTGTCTTCCCGTCGTCCGATGGTGTTGTGGTCGGTCGTTTTGCTGACCGCGTTTGCCGGCTGGTACGGCATCAACCTGTGGCAGGAGCATCAGATGGCGCTGCAACATCAGGAACAGGCAAAGGCACTGGCCAAAGCCCGCGAACTGGTGAAAAAGGACCCGCCAACACCCTGGAAATCACAGCCCCTGCCGGATGCTTTCATCCGGGCGTGCAGCGACAAATGGGATGCGCCCATCAGTCTCGCCGGCTGGCTGTTTCAGACCGCGATGTGCAGTCAGGATGATGATGGCCTGTCTCTGCGACTGGCCTGGAAGCGTCCGGAAGGCGGCACGCTGGGCCCTTTCCGGGCGCGGCTGGATGAAACCTGGCCCGGCCTGAAGCCGTTTTTCAATATTCCAGGCGCGGCTGATTCCGGTGGCGTACGCCTTCCCCTGCAGGTGGTGAACCTTCAGGCCCCACAGGACGGACCGGCAGACGCCGATGAAATTACCCAGCGACTGACCAACTATGCCCAGCAGCTGTCCGCCGGGCTGACGTTAAAGGAAGACAACACCCGGAACGTGATGGTTGACGGCAACCTGGTGGATTTACCCTGGCGTACCTTCAGCTTTGAGCTTCAGACCGATATCCCGCCCGGCAACCTGTTTGGCCCGGATTTCAACAGCGCCGGCATTCGCCTGAGTGGGATCACAATGACGTTAATCAACGCCCGGCTGCACTACAGCCTGGAAGGAAAACTGTATGCGACACGCTAAACCCATTCTGGCTGTACTGGCCGGCCTGTGCTTACTGACCCAAAGCGCGCATGGGGATGAGAAAACCGGCACGGTGGTCGCCCCATCACCCACGGCCACCCGCACCTGGACCGTCCATGACCTGGAGCGTATTCAGACCGAAACGGTGTTGTATGAGTTCCGCGCCGCCAGGGCCAAAGCCATCATGAGCTGGCAGCAGAACGGCAACGGACTGGATGCGCCGGTGCCGGTGATCCGTGAGGGTACAGACACTAAAAAGAGCGAGCGCGAGGTGGCACAGGTAACACGACGGGATACGGTCCCGCGCATCCTGGAAATTGCCGGCAGCGGTAATCGCCTGAAAAGCCGGATGCAGATGGGCGACGGGACCGTGGTGGAAGTGGCCAGCGGACAACGCCTGCCCGGCACCGTGTTTACCGTTGAACACATCACGGCCACCGGCGTTCGCCTGAAAGCTGACGACGGCAGCGTCCATTCTCCGACCTTCAGTGAGTGACCATCATGACAACACCGCACCTTTCGCCGGATGCACTGGCGGATATCGTGATCCCGGAGGGGATCGCCACCCAGGTCCATCTGCGGCGTGATGAACCCGCCCTGTTTATTGCCGATAACTACCGCCACACCGCCCACATTCAGGCGCTGGTTCGTGACATTACCGGACGTCTGCCGGACATCCCGCTCAGAGTGGTGGGGCTGGATGAAATTCACGCCCTGAACAAGGGAATGCCCACCGACATCAGGCTGGAAATGACACCGCCGCAGTTGAGGGTGGTGGCGCTCTTCCGACAGGCGGCCGAACGTAAAGCCTCAGATATTCATCTGGCCATCGGGGAGGACGGACTGACGCTGGTGAGATTTCGTATTCACGGCGAGCTGGTCAAAGTGGACTCCATGTCCCGGGAGGAAGGCGAGCAGCTGGCCTCCACCATCATGCTGTCCATGTGTGATGTGGCCGAATCTCAGTTTAACAGCAGCCGCCCGCAGGACGGGCGTATCAAGGCGGAATGCCTGCAGGGCATGAAGCTGTTTGGTGCCCGTTACTCCCACACGCCAACGGTATACGGGATCCACGCGGTGATGCGTCTGATTAAGGATGACAGCGATAACCCCCCGAGCCTGGCTGAACTGGGCTTTCTGCCGGAGCAACGGGAAGCACTGGAGGAGATGATCACCACACCGGAAGGCGTGGTGATCATCAGCGGCCCGACCGGCTCCGGCAAGAGTGCCACTCTGCGCACACTGGCCAACATGTACCTGGCCCTGCATCACTACTGCAAAAACCTGGTGACCTATGAAGATCCCCCCGAGGGTCGGATCATAGGGGCCGTGCAGTGCCCCATCATCGCGGATAAAAACAAACCTGACGAGGTACTGCGTGTCTGGCGCCAGCTTCTGTCCAATGCCCTGCGTATTGATCCCGATGCCATCCTGGTGCAGGAAATGCGCGATGCGTTCTCGGCCAATGCCTGTGTCACCAACGCCATGACCGGTCACCTGGTGTTATCCACCACGCACGCCAATGACCCGATTAATATCCTGGAGCGTCTGGTGACGCTCGATGTGCGCCCGGAACTGCTGGCCGACCCGCAACTGTTTATTGGCCTCATCAGCCAGCGCCTGGTGCAGGTGTTATGCCCGCATTGCTGTCAGGACTGGGACGCCGTGCAGGACACCCTGCTCCCTAAAGAGCGGGCGATGATAGCCGCCCACTGTGATACCGGGCGTGTGCGCTTTCGTCATGCCAGCGGCTGTGAGCACTGTGACGCAGGCGTGGCGGGGCGCCAGGTGGTGGCGGAAATCATCCGACCCGATGCGCGGTTTATGCAGCGTTACCGCCGGGAGGGCAAACTCGCCGCCCGCACTTACTGGCTGCAGCAACCCGGCAGTATTTCCCGTAACCGCCATGTGCTGAAACTCATTAATGAGGGATGCGTTGATCCCCGGGCGGCGCAGTCCATCTGTCCGCTTGATGAGGACCAGCGCCTGAGCACGGAGGAGCCGGCGCATGAACATTAACCGCGCGCAGCTGCTTGATGAGGTGCGCCTCTCACTGCGGCAGGCCAACCGCTGGATTTACCGCAAAACCTTTTCCACCGGGGACCGGCTGAAACTGTATGAGGAGCTGGGGTTTCTGCTGGGCAATAACCTGCGTCTGAATATTGCGCTGGAAAACATGCTGACCACGGCCCGCAACGGGGGCACAACCGCTGCCCGTGCCGCTGTCTGGCTGGAAGATATTCTGGATGGCATCAACAACGGCCTGTCGCTCGACCGGGCGCTGGCCAACTGGGTGCCACGCGCGGAATGCGCCATCATCAGCGCGGGTGTGCAGGACTCAAAAATGGTGGAGGCCCTCGAGCGCGCCTCACTGGTGGTGCGCGGCATCGATGAGATGAAATCCAGCGTCTTCAGCCAGCTGGCGTACCCGGCCACGCTGCTCAGCGTAGTGGTAAGCCTGCTGTTTATGATTAATGACTATTTTCTGCCGTCGCTTGAGCGTCTGCTTCCCCGGGAGTTCTGGACCGGCGGAATATGGTGGCTGGGAGCGAGTGCCAGCCTGGTGGCGGAGCAAGGCGTGTATCTGGCGTGCCTGACGATGCTGGTACTGGGCTGGGCTATCTGGTCACTGCCCAATGTGACCGGCCGCATACGGCGCGTGCTGGACCATCTCATCCCCTGGTCGTTGTACCGCGATTTTCAGGGGGTGGTGTTCTTGCTCAATGTGGCCGCCCTGCTCGGGGCCAACGTCAGAACTCTGGAGGCCCTGAACAAGCTCGCCGCCCACGCCTCGCCCTGGTTGCTGGAGCGCCTCAACGCGATCCGCCGGCAGGTCAATGCCGGTGACCATCTGGGGCTGGCGATGTTCAACGCCGGGTATGCTTTCCCGTCACGGGAGGCCATCAACAAACTGGTGCTGCTCACGGCCAGTCAGAACAACGATAACAGCCAGCTGGTCATTGACCGCTACGCACAGTACCTGCTCAGAAACACCATCAAGAGTATGAAACGCCGCATTATGCGCCTGTCCATGGCGTGTTTTGCGCTGTGTGGGCTGTACATGATCCTGCTGCTGCTTGTGCTTCAGGACCTCAATACCCTGGCCGATCAAATCGGTCAGTAATCCCTTTTCGTTCCAACCCGCTGCAGGGAGTCTGTTTCAGGCCTCCCGGGCATCTTCGCGGCTCATCCCGCAACTTAATATAAGGAAATCACCATGCGTTACTTGTCGTTACGATCTGCTGCACGGGAGCACAGGGGTGTGCTCTCTCTGGAAATGGTGGTCGTGCTGACCGTCGTGGCCCTCGTCGGTGTCGGCGTATTTCTCAATGCCGGTAAGCTGTTCGGGAAAAATGAAGTGAATGCCGAAATGTCGAACGCCCAGGAAATCTCGGTTAACACCCGCAGGCTGCTCAAAGACAACGGGCTCTATACCTACAACAATGCCACCGATATGACCGGCACCCTGATTAAGTTTGATGGCGCCCCGGGGTCGATGACGGTGATCGGGGATAAAAACAGTGGGTCGGCCACGCTGCAGAATACCTGGGGAGGCACGGTAACCGTCGAGCCATCCACCTCGGGCGGCGGTAAAACGGGCTTCACCATCACCTACAGCCAGGTGCCAATGGCCGCCTGCACCACCATGGGCTCCAAACTGTCCCAGTCCTTCGGGCAGACGTCCATCAACGGCAGTGCAACCGTCGGTATTGTTAATTCTGCCACGGCCGCGACCCGTTGCACGGCAGACAGCGGCTCCACCGGCACCAATACCCTGCGCTTTACCAGCCTGACCTGATCACTCACCACGCGGACAGACCTCGCGCTGTCCGCCGGAGGCACTGCCATGAACATCTTTTTCGGGGCACTGACACTGCTCCTGACCGCTGTCATGTCGTTACCCGTCCAGGCCTTCTGTTTTAACGAGGCCGGGGCCC
>NZ_CEEDCQ010000005.1:0-14460 GCF_979253565.1 Buttiauxella sp. AC038
CCATCCGTTTCGGCGTCATGTATAGCGGCCTCAAGTCTTTTACTATTATCTTTTAAAGACTCTGAGACTTTCTTAATGCTATCACCCTCATTGGCGTAATAGTTATGCCGTTGAGATTTAAGTAGAGTGCAAAAGAGGTACAAGCCTGTCGTTCAAAATAAGGAAAGCTTGACAATAAACAGAATGATTAAATAAGATATTAAACATGCCAATGACACTAACAAAAATAAATTCTTTTCAGAAGTGCTGTGTGCTTCAAAATCAGCCTCATTGACTACACTGAACGCAATCCATGCGGGGTTGTCATAAACGCGATAAAAAACATATGCGCTTGTTTTTTCATCAAAGAAATGACCTTCTGACTCTGTTGCTCTGTCTATCCATGCCTGAGGTATTGCTCTTTTAAATAATTCTTTAGTATTGGAATACATGATTAAGTTTCCATCATACGAAACAACTTTAAATCGAGCATGGTAAGGAGAGTGGTTGTATTTTATCAATGCACTCAACTTGTTTAAGTCCAAATCAAATGCGATGTTACCTACAAATTCTGAATGGTCATTAAAAATATTCATGCTGGCAGTGACGGCCATGCCATTATTATATTTGGAAGTTTTGGCAATGGCCTTATATGGTGCAGAGAATCTTATTTCATCTTTTCTTGCTGAGAATGGATACCATGGCCTTTCTTTTACGTTAAAATTTGTCCCTTGGTTCTCTGGGTAAATTGTGTAGTTGCCTTTTTTATCTGACAGGATGACTGCGTCAAAAAAAGTTGTTGAGTTCACGATTGATGGAATTATCGAATTAAGCTCTGAGTGTGACGGTGAAATATAATCTTCTATGTCTTTTGATGTCAGCTGTCCTAAAAGGGAGTGAAGTAATAGTTCCATTTCCTGGATCGGCCTTTCTATAGCATTCCTGGCACTATTTTCATTAAATCGAGACATGGTCTCGATAAAGTCTGCTTTATTTCTCATATCCATGGATATAAAAGAATACATAAACATTATAATAAACGGGATGAAGGTGCTGAGCGTTAAAAAATAAATGCTTTTATGTGATATGGTATTTTTCATTTGACTATAATGCTCCATGCTAGTCATGCAAAATATCTGTTTTAAATGATGGTTTCTGGGTTGATATTTTCATTTTGAAAAGGTGTTTGTATGAGCGACTAAATGTAGGGGAAACTTAAGTCTCTCTTAAAAAAACAGTCTTGCTCTAATGGTAGACTCTTGGGCATGTTTGCTTTTGAAGATAAAATGCAAGGCATGATCTTTCCAAATATCCTCCTCTTGTTAGTGTTATCTCGTCCATAAATACAAGTTATATCGGTCACGCAGAGGGTAGTCTCCGGTAATGATTATGGGGGATTAGTGCGAACAACCGAAAGGATCTTCTTGAGATCCTTTCGGTTGCATCGTAATCTCTTGCTCTGTAAACGAAAAAACCGCCTTGCAGGGCGGTTTTTCGAAGGTTCAGTAAGTTGGGGAACTTCTGAACCGTGGTAACAGGGTGTACAAGACCGCTGCCACCTAATTGGTCCTTTCAGTTTAGCCTCAGTTAGGCTTCAACTTCAAGAACTCTGCGTAAGTAATCTCTTGTACACCCCTTACCAATGGCTACCGCCACTGGCGATTTTTCGTGTCTGTTCCGGGTTGGACTCAAGATGATAGTTACCGGAACAACGTGGTAGTCGGGCTGAACGGGGGTTCTTGCATACAGCCCAGCTTGGAGCGAACTGTCTAAACGGAACGGGACGTGGTGATTTAGGTAAAGCTTCCACCACAACACGGATGCCGCAGGACAGGAACAGGAGAGCGCAAGAGGGAGCCATCAGGGGGAAACGCCTGGTATCTTTATAGTCCTGTCGGGTTTCGCCACCACTGATTTGAGTACCAAAAATCATCCGGTTTTTGTGAAACTCGTCAGGGGGCGGAGCCTATGGAAAAACGGGTTCCCCGCGGCATTTGCCTCCCGGCTTCTACAGCTTGTCCTTCCGGTTATCCCCTGTTTCTGTTGATAACTTTCCTCTCCCGGAAATTCTCACCGCTCGCCGCAGCCGAACGACCGAGCGCAGCGAGTCAGTGAGCGAGGAAGCGGCATATCATCCTGACCTGCATTTTTCAGCGTACCTCTGTTTCGTGAATATTCCCTGCCATATGATGCACTTTCTTGACTCATTTCACGGCTGTTACATATTAAGCCAGTATACACTCCGCTAGCGCTACGTGACTGGTTCAGGGCTGCGCCCCGAAACCCGCTAAAAGCACTGACGCACCCTCCGGGCTTGTCCAACGCCCGGTTCCGGCAGGGAATGATTTCCCCGCCTCACTGCCGTTTTCAGGAGGATGATTTGGCAGAAAAACGCAACAAGATGCTCACCATGTGGGTGACGGAAGATGAGCACCGGCGACTTCTGGCGCGCTGTGACGGAAAGCAACTTGCCTCCTGGATGCGGCAGACGTGTCTCGATGAGAAGCCGGCGCGTATCGGGAAACTGCCCTCGGTTTCGCCGGTGCTCCTGCGCCAGCTTGCCGGCATGGGGAATAACCTGAATCAGATAGCGCGGAAGGTGAACGCCGGTACCGGGCATGATCGGGTGCAGATTGTGGCCGCGCTGATGGCCATTGACGCCGGGCTGGAACGGCTGCGACACGCCGTACTGCAAAAGGAGCCGGGCGATGATTGTTAAGTTTCATCCCCGTGGCCGGGGCGGCGGCGCTGGCCCGGTGGATTATCTGCTGGGGAAAGACCGGCAGCGTGACGGTGCGACCATTCTGCAGGGGAAGCCCGAAGAAGTCCGGGAGCTTATCGATGCGTCACCGTATGTGAAGAAATACACCTCCGGGGTGCTGTCATTCGCCGAAGAAGATCTGCCACCCGGGCAGCGTGAAAAGCTGATGGAAAGCTTTGAGCGGGTTCTGATGCCCGGACTGGAAAAAGACCAGTACAGCATTCTGTGGGTGGAGCACGCCGACAAGGGGCGTCTGGAGCTGAATTTCCTGATCCCCAATACCGAACTTCTGACGGGGAAACGTCTCCAGCCTTACTATGACCGCGCCGACCGTCCGCGCATCGATGCCTGGCAGACCGTGGTTAACGGCAGGCTGGGGCTTCACGACCCGAACGCACCGGAAAACCGGCGTGCGCTGGTCACCCCGTCAGCCCTGCCACAAACGAAGCTGGAAGCATCAGAGACGATCACCCGTGGTCTGCTTGCCCTTGCCTCATCCGGGGAGCTTAAAACGCGTCAGGACGTCACTGAGGCGCTGGAAGCATCAGGTTTTAAGGTGGTTCGCACCACAAAAAACAGTATCAGCATTGCCGACCCGGACGGGGGGCGAAATATCCGACTGAAGGGAGCCATTTATGAGCAGTCTTTTAACGCTGGCGAAGGACTTAGAGCAGAAATCGAAAGCGCAGCAGCAGAATACCGGCGAGATGCTGAAAGCCGCATTCAGCGAGCACGAAGCGTATGTAAATCAGGAGCTGACCGAAAGCGCGAAGAGAATCAACGGCGCTATCAGCGACCACGACCGGCTGCTGGCCTCAGCCCTCAGTCAGAGTACAAAAGGGATGTTGCGGATGGTCAGCAGGACGTGGCTGACCATCGTCCTGGTGTCCGTCCTGCTGATCGCCTCGAGCGGGGGCATTCTGTGGTGGCAGGGGCAACAGATGCTCGACAATTACATCAGCATCCGGGAGCAGAAGGACGCGCTGGAGCAGCTGAACGCGAAAACGTTTGGTGTGCGTTTCCAGAACGACAGCAACGGGCAGTTTTTGGTCTTGCCGAAAGGCGTGAGGGCAGAAACGAGCTGGACGGTGGACAACGGGAAGCGGAAAGCCGTGAAACTGGTACAGGAGTAGAGCAGGATGACCGAGCTGGAAAAACAGTTGCTGAGCGCGTTAGAGCAGTTACAGCAGGATTACTCGCAAAGGCTGGACGAGTGGGCGAGCGTCTCCGTGGATTTGCAGAAGATGTTTTCCATTACACAACGGGAGAACGCGAGACTGAGCGAGCAGGTCAGCAGCTTGAGCAGACAGGTGCAGAGTTTAAGCGAGCAGCTGCGCCGGTTGTCGAAAGGCTGAATATCATTGAGCAGCGTCAGCTGCATGAACGGGAGCTTCAGCATCAGAAAACGCTGGAGCTGGAACGTTCACCGCGCCAGAAAACGTACCACGGCCCGACGCTGGGCTAAAGTGGGGAAAACAGGGCTTATTACCCGTATGACGAACAGAACCGGTACGTATTCACCTGGCTGCATAGTCATGCAATGGGGTAAAGTTTATCAGGTGCGTTTCCTGCGGTTTTTCGGATGGCTTGTTACCTTTTTCACCAGTTTGCCGCAGGAAACGTCGCCAACCCGGTTTCAGCGGTGCCGACAACGGATGTTATGGTAAATGCCTATCAAATGCATGCCTGTCAGAGTCAGGCACGCATTTAGGTTTGACCATGCATTAAATAATTTTATTTAGATGTGATTTTCTACTTACTCCAGACCAATAATGCAATTCTTGCCTGAATTTTTAGCTTGATAAAGTCGAATGTCAGCTTTTTTAAATATCTCATCAGGAGTTGAGCCTTCATCATATGATGAAATACCACAGCTAAAGGTTACGTTCAGCCCCTCTTCACGCCATTGTTTTTCTTCTGCTCTTTTTCTCCAGAGTTCCAGTAATGTATAGAAATCATCATAATTACCTCCTTTATATATCACGACGAGTTCCTCACCTCCGAATCTATATATATTCGTCAGAAAGTCGCTGCCTGCTTTACTAATGTATGTGAGTACAACATCTCCTGTATGATGTCCAAACACATCATTCACTTTCTTAAAATTGTCAATATCAATGATGGCTAAGTAGAACGGGTTTTTCGAAACGAAGATGTCGTGAAAATCACAGTCAAATTTCTTTCTTGTAAATAAATTGGTAAGGCCATCCGTTTCGGCGTCATGTATAGCGGCCTCAAGTCTTTTACTATTATCTTTTAAAGACTCTGAGACTTTCTTAATGCTATCACCCTCATTGTCAATAGTTATGCCATTGAGATTTAAGTAGAGTGCAGTGATAGCCTGTCTAAAATAGAGCTTGATAATAAACAGAATGATTAAATAAGATATTAAACATGCCAATGACACTAACAAAAATAAATTCTTTTCAGAAGTGCTGTGTGCTTCAAAATCAGCCTCATTGACTACACTGAACGCAATCCATGCGGGGTTGTCATAAACGCGATAAAAAACATATGCGCTTGTTTTTTCATCAAAGAAATGACCTTCTGACTCTGTTGCTCTGTCTATCCATGCCTGAGGTATTGCTCTTTTAAATAATTCTTTAGTATTGGAATACATGATTAAGTTTCCATCATACGAAACAACTTTAAATCGAGCATGGTAAGGAGAGTGGTTGTATTTTATCAATGCACTCAACTTGTTTAAGTCCAAATCAAATGCGATGTTACCTACAAATTCTGAATGGTCATTAAAAATATTCATGCTGGCAGTGACGGCCATGCCATTATTATATTTGGAAGTTTTGGCAATGGCCTTATATGGTGCAGAGAATCTTATTTCATCTTTTCTTGCTGAGAATGGATACCATGGCCTTTCTTTTACGTTAAAATTTGTCCCTTGGTTCTCTGGGTAAATTGTGTAGTTGCCTTTTTTATCTGACAGGATGACTGCGTCAAAAAAAGTTGTTGAGTTCACGATTGATGGAATTATCGAATTAAGCTCTGAGTGTGACGGTGAAATATAATCTTCTATGTCTTTTGATGTCAGCTGTCCTAAAAGGGAGTGAAGTAATAGTTCCATTTCCTGGATCGGCCTTTCTATAGCATTCCTGGCACTATTTTCATTAAATCGAGACATGGTCTCGATAAAGTCTGCTTTATTTCTCATATCCATGGATATAAAAGAATACATAAACATTATAATAAACGGGATGAAGGTGCTGAGCGTTAAAAAATAAATGCTTTTATGTGATATGGTATTTTTCATTTGACTATAATGCTCCATGCTAGTCATGCAAAATATCTGTTTTAAATGATGGTTTCTGGGTTGATATTTTCATTTTGAAAAGGTGTTTGTATGAGCGACTAAATGTAGGGGAAACTTAAGTCTCTCTTAAAAAAACAGTCTTGCTCTAATGGTAGACTCTGTGGGCATGTTTGCTTTTGAAGATAGACTGCATGGCATGATCTTTCCAAATATCCTCTCCTCTTGTTAGTGTTCATCTCGTCCATCAAATACAGAGTTATATCAGTCACGCAGAGGGTAGTCTCCGGTAATGATTATGGGGGATTAGTGCGAACAACCGAAAGGATCTTCTTGAGAACTCCTTCTCTGGTTGCACTTCCGTAATCTCTTGCTCCGTAAACGAAAAACCCGCCTTGCAGGGCGGCTTTTCGAAGGTTCAGTAAGCTGGGGAACTTTCTGAACCGTGGTAACAGGGTGTACAAGACCGCCGCCACCTAATTGGTCCTTTCAGTTTAGCCTCAGTTAGGCTTCAACTTCAAGAACTCTGCGTAAGTAATCTCTTGTACACCCCTTACCAATGGCTACCGCCACTGGCGATTTTTCGTGTCTGTTCCGGGTTGGACTCAAGATGATAGTTACCGGAACAACGTGGTAGTCGGGCTGAACGGGGGGTTCTTGCATACAGCCCAGCTTGGAGCGAACTGTCTAAACGGAACGGGACGTGGTGATTTAGGTAAAGCTTCCACCACAACACGGATGCCGCAGGACAGGAACAGGAGAGCGCAAGAGGGAGCCATCAGGGGGAAACGCCTGGTATCTTTATAGTCCTGTCGGGTTTCGCCACCACTGATTTGAGTACCAAAAATCATCCGGTTTTTGTGAAACTCGTCAGGGGGGCGGAGCCTATGGAAAAACGGGTTCCCCGCGGCATTTGCCTCCCGGCTTCTACAGCTTGTCCTTCCGGTTATCCCCTGTTTCTGTTGATAACTTTCCTCTCCCGGAAATTCTCACCGCTCGCCGCAGCCGAACGACCGAGCGCAGCGAGTCAGTGAGCGAGGAAGCGGCATATCATCCTGACCTGCATTTTTCAGCGTACCTCTGTTTCGTGAATATTCCCTGCCATATGATGCACTTTCTTGACTCATTTCACGGCTGTTACATATTAAGCCAGTATACACTCCGCTAGCGCTACGTGACTGGTTCAGGGCTGCGCCCCGAAACCCGCTAAAAGCACTGACGCACCCTCCGGGCTTGTCCAACGCCCGGTTCCGGCAGGGAATGATTTCCCCGCCTCACTGCCGTTTTCAGGAGGATGATTTGGCAGAAAAACGCAACAAGATGCTCACCATGTGGGTGACGGAAGATGAGCACCGGCGACTTCTGGCGCGCTGTGACGGAAAGCAACTTGCCTCCTGGATGCGGCAGACGTGTCTCGATGAGAAGCCGGCGCGTATCGGGAAACTGCCCTCGGTTTCGCCGGTGCTCCTGCGCCAGCTTGCCGGCATGGGGAATAACCTGAATCAGATAGCGCGGAAGGTGAACGCCGGTACCGGGCATGATCGGGTGCAGATTGTGGCCGCGCTGATGGCCATTGACGCCGGGCTGGAACGGCTGCGACACGCCGTACTGCAAAAGGAGCCGGGCGATGATTGTTAAGTTTCATCCCCGTGGCCGGGGCGGCGGCGCTGGCCCGGTGGATTATCTGCTGGGGAAAGACCGGCAGCGTGACGGTGCGACCATTCTGCAGGGGAAGCCCGAAGAAGTCCGGGAGCTTATCGATGCGTCACCGTATGTGAAGAAATACACCTCCGGGGTGCTGTCATTCGCCGAAGAAGATCTGCCACCCGGGCAGCGTGAAAAGCTGATGGAAAGCTTTGAGCGGGTTCTGATGCCCGGACTGGAAAAAGACCAGTACAGCATTCTGTGGGTGGAGCACGCCGACAAGGGGCGTCTGGAGCTGAATTTCCTGATCCCCAATACCGAACTTCTGACGGGGAAACGTCTCCAGCCTTACTATGACCGCGCCGACCGTCCGCGCATCGATGCCTGGCAGACCGTGGTTAACGGCAGGCTGGGGCTTCACGACCCGAACGCACCGGAAAACCGGCGTGCGCTGGTCACCCCGTCAGCCCTGCCACAAACGAAGCTGGAAGCATCAGAGACGATCACCCGTGGTCTGCTTGCCCTTGCCTCATCCGGGGAGCTTAAAACGCGTCAGGACGTCACTGAGGCGCTGGAAGCATCAGGTTTTAAGGTGGTTCGCACCACAAAAAACAGTATCAGCATTGCCGACCCGGACGGGGGGCGAAATATCCGACTGAAGGGAGCCATTTATGAGCAGTCTTTTAACGCTGGCGAAGGACTTAGAGCAGAAATCGAAAGCGCAGCAGCAGAATACCGGCGAGATGCTGAAAGCCGCATTCAGCGAGCACGAAGCGTATGTAAATCAGGAGCTGACCGAAAGCGCGAAGAGAATCAACGGCGCTATCAGCGACCACGACCGGCTGCTGGCCTCAGCCCTCAGTCAGAGTACAAAAGGGATGTTGCGGATGGTCAGCAGGACGTGGCTGACCATCGTCCTGGTGTCCGTCCTGCTGATCGCCTCGAGCGGGGGCATTCTGTGGTGGCAGGGGCAACAGATGCTCGACAATTACATCAGCATCCGGGAGCAGAAGGACGCGCTGGAGCAGCTGAACGCGAAAACGTTTGGTGTGCGTTTCCAGAACGACAGCAACGGGCAGTTTTTGGTCTTGCCGAAAGGCGTGAGGGCAGAAACGAGCTGGACGGTGGACAACGGGAAGCGGAAAGCCGTGAAACTGGTACAGGAGTAGAGCAGGATGACCGAGCTGGAAAAACAGTTGCTGAGCGCGTTAGAGCAGTTACAGCAGGATTACTCGCAAAGGCTGGACGAGTGGGCGAGCGTCTCCGTGGATTTGCAGAAGATGTTTTCCATTACACAACGGGAGAACGCGAGACTGAGCGAGCAGGTCAGCAGCTTGAGCAGACAGGTGCAGAGTTTAAGCGAGCAGCTGCGCCGGTTGTCGAAAGGCTGAATATCATTGAGCAGCGTCAGCTGCATGAACGGGAGCTTCAGCATCAGAAAACGCTGGAGCTGGAACGTTCACCGCGCCAGAAAACGTACCACGGCCCGACGCTGGGCTAAAGTGGGGAAAACAGGGCTTATTACCCGTATGACGAACAGAACCGGTACGTATTCACCTGGCTGCATAGTCATGCAATGGGGTAAAGTTTATCAGGTGCGTTTCCTGCGGTTTTTCGGATGGCTTGTTACCTTTTTCACCAGTTTGCCGCAGGAAACGTCGCCAACCCGGTTTCAGCGGTGCCGACAACGGATGTTATGGTAAATGCCTATCAAATGCATGCCTGTCAGAGTCAGGCACGCATTTAGGTTTGACCATGCATTAAATAATTTTATTTAGATGTGATTTTCTACTTACTCCAGACCAATAATGCAATTCTTGCCTGAATTTTTAGCTTGATAAAGTCGAATGTCAGCTTTTTTAAATATCTCATCAGGAGTTGAGCCTTCATCATATGATGAAATACCACAGCTAAAGGTTACGTTCAGCCCCTCTTCACGCCATTGTTTTTCTTCTGCTCTTTTTCTCCAGAGTTCCAGTAATGTATAGAAATCATCATAATTACCTCCTTTATATATCACGACGAGTTCCTCACCTCCGAATCTATATATATTCGTCAGAAAGTCGCTGCCTGCTTTACTAATGTATGTGAGTACAACATCTCCTGTATGATGTCCAAACACATCATTCACTTTCTTAAAATTGTCAATATCAATGATGGCTAAGTAGAACGGGTTTTTCGAAACGAAGATGTCGTGAAAATCACAGTCAAATTTCTTTCTTGTAAATAAATTGGTAAGGCCATCCGTTTCGGCGTCATGTATAGCGGCCTCAAGTCTTTTACTATTATCTTTTAAAGACTCTGAGACTTTCTTAATGCTATCACCCTCATTGTCAATAGTTATGCCATTGAGATTTAAGTAGAGTGCAGTGATAGCCTGTCTAAAATAGAGCTTGATAATAAACAGAATGATTAAATAAGATATTAAACATGCCAATGACACTAACAAAAATAAATTCTTTTCAGAAGTGCTGTGTGCTTCAAAATCAGCCTCATTGACTACACTGAACGCAATCCATGCGGGGTTGTCATAAACGCGATAAAAAACATATGCGCTTGTTTTTTCATCAAAGAAATGACCTTCTGACTCTGTTGCTCTGTCTATCCATGCCTGAGGTATTGCTCTTTTAAATAATTCTTTAGTATTGGAATACATGATTAAGTTTCCATCATACGAAACAACTTTAAATCGAGCATGGTAAGGAGAGTGGTTGTATTTTATCAATGCACTCAACTTGTTTAAGTCCAAATCAAATGCGATGTTACCTACAAATTCTGAATGGTCATTAAAAATATTCATGCTGGCAGTGACGGCCATGCCATTATTATATTTGGAAGTTTTGGCAATGGCCTTATATGGTGCAGAGAATCTTATTTCATCTTTTCTTGCTGAGAATGGATACCATGGCCTTTCTTTTACGTTAAAATTTGTCCCTTGGTTCTCTGGGTAAATTGTGTAGTTGCCTTTTTTATCTGACAGGATGACTGCGTCAAAAAAAGTTGTTGAGTTCACGATTGATGGAATTATCGAATTAAGCTCTGAGTGTGACGGTGAAATATAATCTTCTATGTCTTTTGATGTCAGCTGTCCTAAAAGGGAGTGAAGTAATAGTTCCATTTCCTGGATCGGCCTTTCTATAGCATTCCTGGCACTATTTTCATTAAATCGAGACATGGTCTCGATAAAGTCTGCTTTATTTCTCATATCCATGGATATAAAAGAATACATAAACATTATAATAAACGGGATGAAGGTGCTGAGCGTTAAAAAATAAATGCTTTTATGTGATATGGTATTTTTCATTTGACTATAATGCTCCATGCTAGTCATGCAAAATATCTGTTTTAAATGATGGTTTCTGGGTTGATATTTTCATTTTGAAAAGGTGTTTGTATGAGCGACTAAATGTAGGGGAAACTTAAGTCTCTCTTAAAAAAACAGTCTTGCTCTAATGGTAGACTCTTGGGCATGTTTGCTTTTGAAGATAAAATGCAAGGCATGATCTTTCCAAATATCCTCCTCTTGTTAGTGTTATCTCGTCCATAAATACAAGTTATATCGGTCACGCAGAGGGTAGTCTCCGGTAATGATTATGGGGGATTAGTGCGAACAACCGAAAGGATCTTCTTGAGATCCTTTCGGTTGCATCGTAATCTCTTGCTCTGTAAACGAAAAAACCGCCTTGCAGGGCGGTTTTTCGAAGGTTCAGTAAGTTGGGGAACTTCTGAACCGTGGTAACAGGGTGTACAAGACCGCTGCCACCTAATTGGTCCTTTCAGTTTAGCCTCAGTTAGGCTTCAACTTCAAGAACTCTGCGTAAGTAATCTCTTGTACACCCCTTACCAATGGCTACCGCCACTGGCGATTTTTCGTGTCTGTTCCGGGTTGGACTCAAGATGATAGTTACCGGAACAACGTGGTAGTCGGGCTGAACGGGGGTTCTTGCATACAGCCCAGCTTGGAGCGAACTGTCTAAACGGAACGGGACGTGGTGATTTAGGTAAAGCTTCCACCACAACACGGATGCCGCAGGACAGGAACAGGAGAGCGCAAGAGGGAGCCATCAGGGGGAAACGCCTGGTATCTTTATAGTCCTGTCGGGTTTCGCCACCACTGATTTGAGTACCAAAAATCATCCGGTTTTTGTGAAACTCGTCAGGGGGCGGAGCCTATGGAAAAACGGGTTCCCCGCGGCATTTGCCTCCCGGCTTCTACAGCTTGTCCTTCCGGTTATCCCCTGTTTCTGTTGATAACTTTCCTCTCCCGGAAATTCTCACCGCTCGCCGCAGCCGAACGACCGAGCGCAGCGAGTCAGTGAGCGAGGAAGCGGCATATCATCCTGACCTGCATTTTTCAGCGTACCTCTGTTTCGTGAATATTCCCTGCCATATGATGCACTTTCTTGACTCATTTCACGGCTGTTACATATTAAGCCAGTATACACTCCGCTAGCGCTACGTGACTGGTTCAGGGCTGCGCCCCGAAACCCGCTAAAAGCACTGACGCACCCTCCGGGCTTGTCCAACGCCCGGTTCCGGCAGGGAATGATTTCCCCGCCTCACTGCCGTTTTCAGGAGGATGATTTGGCAGAAAAACGCAACAAGATGCTCACCATGTGGGTGACGGAAGATGAGCACCGGCGACTTCTGGCGCGCTGTGACGGAAAGCAACTTGCCTCCTGGATGCGGCAGACGTGTCTCGATGAGAAGCCGGCGCGTATCGGGAAACTGCCCTCGGTTTCGCCGGTGCTCCTGCGCCAGCTTGCCGGCATGGGGAATAACCTGAATCAGATAGCGCGGAAGGTGAACGCCGGTACCGGGCATGATCGGGTGCAGATTGTGGCCGCGCTGATGGCCATTGACGCCGGGCTGGAACGGCTGCGACACGCCGTACTGCAAAAGGAGCCGGGCGATGATTGTTAAGTTTCATCCCCGTGGCCGGGGCGGCGGCGCTGGCCCGGTGGATTATCTGCTGGGGAAAGACCGGCAGCGTGACGGTGCGACCATTCTGCAGGGGAAGCCCGAAGAAGTCCGGGAGCTTATCGATGCGTCACCGTATGTGAAGAAATACACCTCCGGGGTGCTGTCATTCGCCGAAGAAGATCTGCCACCCGGGCAGCGTGAAAAGCTGATGGAAAGCTTTGAGCGGGTTCTGATGCCCGGACTGGAAAAAGACCAGTACAGCATTCTGTGGGTGGAGCACGCCGACAAGGGGCGTCTGGAGCTGAATTTCCTGATCCCCAATACCGAACTTCTGACGGGGAAACGTCTCCAGCCTTACTATGACCGCGCCGACCGTCCGCGCATCGATGCCTGGCAGACCGTGGTTAACGGCAGGCTGGGGCTTCACGACCCGAACGCACCGGAAAACCGGCGTGCGCTGGTCACCCCGTCAGCCCTGCCACAAACGAAGCTGGAAGCATCAGAGACGATCACCCGTGGTCTGCTTGCCCTTGCCTCATCCGGGGAGCTTAAAACGCGTCAGGACGTCACTGAGGCGCTGGAAGCATCAGGTTTTAAGGTGGTTCGCACCACAAAAAACAGTATCAGCATTGCCGACCCGGACGGGGGGCGAAATATCCGACTGAAGGGAGCCATTTATGAGCAGTCTTTTAACGCTGGCGAAGGACTTAGAGCAGAAATCGAAAGCGCAGCAGCAGAATACCGGCGAGATGCTGAAAGCCGCATTCAGCGAGCACGAAGCGTATGTAAATCAGGAGCTGACCGAAAGCGCGAAGAGAATCAACGGCGCTATCAGCGACCACGACCGGCTGCTGGCCTCAGCCCTCAGTCAGAGTACAAAAGGGATGTTGCGGATGGTCAGCAGGACGTGGCTGACCATCGTCCTGGTGTCCGTCCTGCTGATCGCCTCGAGCGGGGGCATTCTGTGGTGGCAGGGGCAACAGATGCTCGACAATTACATCAGCATCCGGGAGCAGAAGGACGCGCTGGAGCAGCTGAACGCGAAAACGTTTGGTGTGCGTTTCCAGAACGACAGCAACGGGCAGTTTTTGGTCTTGCCGAAAGGCGTGAGGGCAGAAACGAGCTGGACGGTGGACAACGGGAAGCGGAAAGCCGTGAAACTGGTACAGGAGTAGAGCAGGATGACCGAGCTGGAAAAACAGTTGCTGAGCGCGTTAGAGCAGTTACAGCAGGATTACTCGCAAAGGCTGGACGAGTGGGCGAGCGTCTCCGTGGATTTGCAGAAGATGTTTTCCATTACACAACGGGAGAACGCGAGACTGAGCGAGCAGGTCAGCAGCTTGAGCAGACAGGTGCAGAGTTTAAGCGAGCAGCTGCGCCGGTTGTCGAAAGGCTGAATATCATTGAGCAGCGTCAGCTGCATGAACGGGAGCTTCAGCATCAGAAAACGCTGGAGCTGGAACGTTCACCGCGCCAGAAAACGTACCACGGCCCGACGCTGGGCTAAAGTGGGGAAAACAGGGCTTATTACCCGTATGACGAACAGAACCGGTACGTATTCACCTGGCTGCATAGTCATGCAATGGGGTAAAGTTTATCAGGTGCGTTTCCTGCGGTTTTTCGGATGGCTTGTTACCTTTTTCACCAGTTTGCCGCAGGAAACGTCGCCAACCCGGTTTCAGCGGTGCCGACAACGGATGTTATGGTAAATGCCTATCAAATGCATGCCTGTCAGAGTCAGGCACGCATTTAGGTTTGACCATGCATTAAATAATTTTATTTAGATGTGATTTTCTACTTACTCCAGACCAATAATGCAATTCTTGCCTGAATTTTTAGCTTGATAAAGTCGAATGTCAGCTTTTTTAAATATACTCATCAGGAGTTG
>NZ_CEEDCQ010000006.1:0-56572 GCF_979253565.1 Buttiauxella sp. AC038
ATAAATCATATGGGCGTAAAACTGTTGAGAACAGAGCCTGATAAAAATGGAGGGGGCTTTAGCCCCCTCATGAGCCTTGCAGAACGCCTAGCAATTGGTGCTGACACATGGATCAAAGAAGTGTTTTTCTTGATTAAGAATTGGAATGGAATTTGCGTTGAAGGTAACAAAGAGCGTCCAACTATCATTGTTACCAGCGCAGCACAAAAACTCGCGGCTGAAAAACTTGTAGAAGTTATTGAGCGCGGCAGTTTTTAAGTTATGATCACAGCCCTAATAGTTTAGGGCTGCTTTGCTTTCAACCGAGTCAAGTATAGAACGGTCTTGCTTGATTTTATTACTTTTGGAGATTTCAAAGTGGAAGAAATTTTCTTTACTAGAAGTAAAGGCAGAGTTAACAAGATGCTAACTGTTTATAGTGACGGCATTCAATTTAAACTGCACTACCGTATTTTTGACCGAACAAATCCCTCAAAAATTGAACGGGCGAATGGTGCAAAGGAAAAACGGTTTGAAGTATTTAATCAAGTTTTTTATATTGGCGTGAATGATATTCTCATACCAGAAAATTATCCAATGCTCGAATTAACGAATAAATTTATTAATTTCATTGAAGAAGAGAAAAATCATGAAAATTAAACCTGATTATAGGGGTGATCTCGCAGAAGCTTTACGGCTTAAAACTGGTTGGTCACAGCAAAAGTTGGCTGATTTTTTTGGTATGACATTAAACTCATGGCAAAAAAAGGAACAAAACGATACGAGGGTTTCGGTTGCAGAATATCACTGGATAAAATTACTTTTAAACGAGCATCCCGAATATATCTTGCTTCCTCGTTTACAAGAAAACAGTAATCAAAATGATATGGAAGAGTTAGCAGGGATTGAAAATTTAGAAATAAAAATCCTACGCGAACAACTTCAAAATGCGTTGGCAGAAAATGATAAATTAAAGATGGATAATTCACTTAAATAATTAAATCTTTTCTGGCTGGCGTTCCCCCTACGGGGTCGCTACGTTGTGCTACGCATCGAGCCAGGCAAGCTGTCTCGCCCCTTCGGGCTGCCATCGCTAACGTTAATTTTTTTCTGTTCAATCAATATTCCTTTTCCTTTCATAGCTTTCATCATTATTACGCCGCTAGGTGCGCCATATGGCGCACCAATCCCCCGTAAATCACTACAGAAACGTCTGTAAGCCGTTCCTGTAGCTCAACGGGGCTTGATGGGCTGTCAGAGTCGCCTGATAGCCTGTATTGGCTTTGCAGGGCGAGGGAATGGATCGCCATATCTATTTGATACTGATTTTCCCGGCGAATGGCTGCCGTGGAATTATTTAGAGATCTGTGCGGTCGCCTTCCATGCCCTAACGGGCATACAAAACAAAGAGATAGAGAAATAAAACTTGATATTACATACTATAATATGTAATATATAACACATGGAAGCAACGTTGCTTACCAATAAAGGCCAGTAGGCCAGGAGATATAAAATGAAAGTAAACAAGCCAACCAATGCAGTAGAAGCCGCTCGTGTGATGCTGGATGTACTGGCAAAGGGTTTTGATGTACACACTGCCCGCCGTGAAGCAATGATTGATTCCTTGCCGCTGGAAGAAAAAAACAAAATCATCACTTGCTGCCATAGAAGTGCTAGCGATGCACGTAACGCTTTAAATAATATGCTCGATCATATCGAACCAGAATCTCAGGAACAGGATGCTATGGTGTCTGGATTCTCTACAATGAAAGTTAACCTGATTGCTGAAAGATCACGGATGAACTTTTTCCCTGCTGCTTTTGGTGGTGCATTTGTTCGTGGGCAAAATGGCCTTTATAATTTCATGAGTAAATATTCATCTAACTATAATGGTGGATACTGGGAGTTTTATACTTGTGCTAATGGGGCTTATTTTGCAGCACCAGATGATAATGAATATGAACTATCGTTACCTAATTATTTTACAGAAACGGTATCGGCAAAGGTAGCAGGCATCATTTCAATGTTTTATGTATATTCTGACTTGATCGCTATTGCACACAGCAGGGACTATCACAATTTGCAGGAATATTTAACCAAACATTATTACTTGCTTAGAGAATTTGTTAATACTTTAAGCGCAGAGGATTACTTGCTGGTAATGAGAGCCATTGATTAAATAGCATGGGGGGCGTTGCGCCCCCTTTTCATAAATCTAAATGGGTTCTATTTATGTCTTTATGCAAGTCAGACCAAGATGAAATGAAGTTAATTATTAAAAACATGCAGTCTCAAATAAATAGTAGGAGGGGTGAGATTGGTTTTAGAAAATTAACTCAGGATGAAGTTATATTTGAAGTTTTAAAAACCGTGGCAGCTAATAAAGGATTTTATGTTGCTGGTACTTTTTTAAAATAATAAACATTTATTCTTGATTGGTTGAATTTAATATAATTATATATATAATAAGAAGTGTGGCAATTGCCATAGCGGAACCCCGCCGACTCGGGAGAGATATTTAATCATGGTTAATGAAATTGTTTTTGAAGGTAACAAAATTTCAGTTAATGATGTTTTTGTTTCTATATGGGGATGTGAGCAAACTAATGTTCATTTCTACCAGGTTGTCGCCGTATCTGGTAAAAGTACTGTTAAGTTACGGGAAATTGAAACCTGGACGGTACAAGATGATGACATTTCATTACAGGGGAAAAAATACGCCAAACTTAATCATTTTAAAAATGATGAAGTTATCGTTAAGCGTTTACTAAAAAATCATGATAAGCCATCAGTAAGAGATGATTATACAGTAATGAATAAAACCAACCCATTTAAAGGGTATAGATTTTCTAGTTACGCCTAATAAAACGAAAACATGGTTAAGACCATGTTTTTTTTCGTGGATATTGAAATAAATATAATTATATATATAATAAGTGATGTGGCAAAGGCCATAACGGAACCCCGCCGACTCGGGAGAAGGTATTTTATATGATCCGTACTAATCATGGTTTACACACTCCAAGCCAATCACTTGCTACTCAAGTTTCAGGGCAACCAATTTCTGATGATGATTTAATTTCTTTAGGTCAAACTCTTATCCGTAATGAAGAACAGGGCTTACCAACCCGCATTCCTTCCCTCAAAGGCTGGCAGTTAGAGTCATTGTTAAAGTTTATTAAACGGTCACGTAAATTTAACTAACAGAAAAAACGGCGCAATGCATGCATTGCGCCGTTAGGGTTCCCTATGATTGCTTTCCCGAACGGTTTTGATCTTCCTTTCCTTGATAGCCTGGCTAAAACTATTGGCGATAGTTGGGTTGTGAATAAAGGTTTGAGTAATGGTAAGCCCACAGTCTACTTAACCAATAAAAATAATCGTGATCATCTTATTTCTCTTCACCCATCTAATGGTAAATACGCAATAGCTTCACAGATAAATTATTGCGTTTTTGGGGGAATGTCGGAGCATAGTAAAATGCATGCTTCTGTTTCCCGGAGCGCTTATCAGATTGGACGCGAAGTTAAACGCCGTCTGTTTATTGGTTATGATGAAGCCATTGCAGCACGAAAGGCCGAAGTATTGAAGTGGAAAACTGAGCAAATTAGAGGCCAGCTTGTTATTGATGCTCTTTCGCGGTTGGTTTCCGTTTATCAATCCGCGCGATCTGACATGAAACTTTGCCTTAGAAGGTGGCACCGTAGTAAACCTGATATTGAAGTCACTCGCTATTATAGTGATGGTGATAGATTTGATTTAAATATTGGAAATGTTGATGGTGAATTATTGGTGAAAATTACCGCATTAATAAAGACTCATGAAAAGGAAAATTAATGTCTGTTTGGTATTTTGATGAAGTGGAAAAAATTAATAAAAAATACCTGTTTCAAATTGAAAAGTTCCAGAATCACTTTTTAGTTACAGCATCCACTTTCAGGCGTTTTGAAGGGACTGACTACAAGCTCATGTCTACAGGTTCATGGCGAGCGGAAAAACTTGCTGATCTAGAGGGGTTAGAATGCATGAGATCCCGGCAGGGAAAAAGTTTCTACATAGTGATTTTTTTTGCATGCAAAAAAAACTGAATGTGTGACACCTTCGGCTCCGCAACATTTCATGTTGCGTCGTCAATCCAACTCAGCTAACCATGCATAGCATGATAAGCTTCGCGGAACCCCTTACGGGTTTCCGGCCATACGGCTATGGCTTGATGTCTAAAGAAATGAAAGCGCCGCATAACGCTATTTACGGCGTTTTTTTTGTTTTGTGGTAGGGGGGTATTGGTTGTGGTAAGTTATGGCTTTGTGGTGCCTTTTTGGTGCCTTTATTTTGATATTTAGCCAAGGCTCTACCAGCGCCTTCCTGTTTTAATTGCATTTCTTTCTGCTTCATCAAAAAACTCTGCTCGTTTTTCTTGAGGCATACTTTCAAGTGCAAGGAGAGCCGCTCTGACTACATTTGTTTTTGTTATAGGCTTCTTCTGTGTGGGGCGTTCGGAAAGTCGCGTTAATCTTTGGGTTTCATCCAGGCTCAAAGATATAAGGATTTTCTGGTGAATTTGCTCAGTCATTACCGCCCCTGTTTGTCTCAGTGTTAATAATCATCGCCGGGTTTCCTTCACAGATCCCGCAAAGCACAACCAAGCTTTTTTCCCCCAGGCGTTAGTTTTGCACTCCGGGCATGTAAATTTAAAACGCGTTTGCTTTTCCTCTATCGGTTTAAATACCAGAGCTTCAAAGTGATCTGCGGCATCAGGATTACCTAATGCATCATCTTCATCTTCGACGGGCAAAGAGGATAACCCACCTTGTAAAGAGATTGCACTCTGAGTAACGGGAGGAAATCGGTCTATCCACGTTAGTGTAAAATCTTTAGTCATTAGCTCTTTGCAGAATTTGTCAAATTGACCATTACTGACAATGTAATGGGACATTTGATCGCCAGTTTTAGAACCCCCTTCTAAACCAGTACTAGAAGGGTAAAGGCCAATATTGATCATCCACTCAGCCCATTGACGGTTATGATACCGACCCCGCCCAGGCTTGCCATTGTGTTCTTGATCCAAATGCACCATTTCGTGAACAAGCACTGAAAGAGTTTCCTCGATGGGGCAGATCCCAAAATATGACGGATTCATTGCGATTTCATCCGTGTAAAGCTTGCTGTCACGGGCGACAAATCGGTTACTTGAAAAGTACCCCTGAGTTCGTTTTTCGCGCTGCAACGTTATTAAGCAAGATGGCAGCCGCGAGTTAAAAAGAGTGCGATTGAAGAAATCATATGCTTCTTGCAGTTCACGGTAGGTATCTGTTGTAGGTATCGAGGTATTCATGATGGCCTCTTTGTATTGTACATTACAATTGCATTGTACAATACAATTCTAAAAAAAGAAAAGGGCTTGCGCCCTTTTTTTAGAAAGTAAAATATACAAATGAACCAGCTAGAAGAGAGCAAGCAATAATACAAGTATACGTTAGCATCGTATTTTTTTTGATTGCTTTAGGAGTAACAATTTTAATTCATTATTACTTTCTTTCTCTGCTTTTTTCACATCTTTTAATGTGTTTATCAATTCTCTAGAAGCCTCCTCTAATCTCCGAGTAATGGCTTCGGATTCTCGATTAACCTTATCAATATTCGCCTGGCTTTTCTTCACCGCTTCCTGAACATTGGAATCAACACGACTTAGGTTTTCTACTAGTTCCGCAACATCCTCCATTACGGTAACTGCAAGGGTTTCAATTAGAGATTGCGACTTCATAATTATTTACCAACTAAGGTACGATAAACACCATCTAGATTATCTTTCGCAGAACGTGCAAGCCGTGTCATTGAAATCATGCGAACGGCAGTACGTTTTTCATCTTCACTCTTTGATTCCTTCATTTTCACGCGCCAATCGGTGCCATCATTTAATAGTTGTTCTATTGTTGTTTTGTAGGTTTTGAGCAATGGATAAATTTCTGATGTTTCCACTTTAGCCGCTGGCGAAAGAACAAAATTCTTTTCTTCTTTGTTCATTGCAAATAACGGATAGAACACATCCTCAACATCATCATCAACATCTACCTTATTCATGACGACTTTGATTTTTTTAGGTGATACACCAAGCGCATTTAATGCTCTTATCGTGGACATGGTATCATCAATCTGTTTTGATTCTTTTACCGCCGGAATGATGAAATAATCAAATTCCTCATGCGAACCCGCATATTGACGCATCAATTTCATTAAATCTTCTACGTTACTAGCACCAACATCAATAATGGCATTGTCAGTCATCATCATTTCTTCAAGGATAGCGCCATAATCTTTACCACGAACCTTTTCAGCATCACTCCCTGAGTTAATACTTTCAACTGTTAAATACAACGCATTCGGAATTCTTGGAAGAAACAGATTTTCCGCGAGGGTTGTTTTACCATTATTACCAGAGAAATTAATAGTAGCAACTTTCATTATTTCTTTCCTTTTCCAATAGGTTTGCGCTGTGTGAGATACTTATCATTAAGTCCAGAACGTTTCTCAGCATCAAGAATTGTTTCGAAATCTGGTTTTTGCTTTTCAGTCAAATTTTCATTTTCAGCACCATCATTATTTGATGGTGTTTCAACTTCTGTATTTATTTTTGCATGCGAAAATGAATCATGCATAATTGGCTTATCATTTACAGGCACATCAGTTTTGAATCGTTGATAATATTTTCGGAATGTCTCAAATTTCATTCCCATTTCATCAGCGATTTGCTTTAACGTCGCACCCTCTCTGATTTTATTCATTATCTCAGGCATACTGTTTCTAAATACCACACTTTTTTTAAGTCGATATTCACCATCTTTCATAACATCCCCCCTTTTTACTAATAATGATCCCTTTTTTTTCACCTGTCAAATGTTCTGTCCCTTTTTTGTCCCTTTTTTGTCCCTTTTTTGTCCCTTCTTTGTCTCTCTTTTGTCCCTTTTATGTCTCTCTTTTGTCCCTTTTATGTATGTGTTTCTCAAAATCTGATTTAAATACTCCCTGATCGAATCCTCCCTTAACCCTTTTTGATTAATTAATAGCCGATTTTTCCTTAACCCTTAACCCTAAAAAGCCATACACAATACGCACCCTAAAAGGTGCGGTATTGCACTGATTTGAAATGATAAGTATAATTTATAGACAGGTATTTACATCATACAAAGCATAATACATATGTGTTGTTTCTCTCATGTAACTAACTGATAAATATGATTATATTGATAATACTATTCGTATTATGTTAATGAGTCAAATTGAAGGAGTGCCAATGACCAAAAAAAACTACGCTTCCAGGGTGAATTTGCTCATACCAGAAGCTCTTGAAAGCACACTTCGGGAACGTGCAAAAGGGTATGAATCATTCTCAGAATATCTTCGTTTCTTGTTGGAGAACAACAGCAATGAAGCTCAGTTTAGAGATGTAATTATTACAAATGTTTTAGAGTTACATAATAAAATAGAACTTCTTTCTACTAATGTTCGTAGTGGTTTAGACCCCGTAACAATTGAAACTCTTCTATTGTTACGAGCGTTAGCAAAACCAGAAATATTAAATAACGTTAAAGCAGAAATGCAGCGTTTAGGCATAAAACAAACGGAGCTATAAAATGGGAAGAAATGCAGATACTCATAAGCTTGGACTTATATTGACGGTTGTTGCACCAGTGATTGGCTGGCTTGCTGCTGCTAAGAAAAATGATCTGGTTATGGTAACTAATCCTAAAATAAAAGGTTTTGTTAACCTTGTTCCAGATACATTAGAGCATCCTGTTTTGTACTTATCGTCTTTAGGTGCATGTATTGCGGCAATAGTTTTTTGGGTTGTTCTGGTTAAATTAAATAACCCTGACTTTAAGGGTTATAAATATAATTACAGGTTAAGGGGTAGTGATGTAGTAAGTTCTGAGGCATTAAATAACAAAACCAATGATAGAAAGAACAAGCAAGTTATATTGGCAACAATAAAAATGCCTTTGGCGTTGGAAAATCTCCAGACATTAATAGTTGGGGCTACGGGTTCGGCTAAAACATTGATTTTAACACAAGCTATTTATTCTATTTTTCTGCGGGGCGATAGGCAGGTAATAGTTGATCCTGATGGATTTTTCACATCGCTCTTTTATAAAGAAGGGGATGTATTATTAAATCCATACGATGAACGCACACCGGGTTGGACAATTTTCAACGAAATGCGAGAAGTATATGACTTCGAGACTTATTCTTATTCTTTAGTACCATTAGGGAAAAGTTCGACTGAGGAAGAATGGAATGGATATGGACGCTTATTAGTTACAGAGGTATTTAAAAAGCTACATTCTCAAGGGGTTCGTGATTTTTCTCAAATCTATTATTGGTGTTTGAACGCGCCAGAGGAAGAACTTGAAGAGTTTTGCCGAGGTACAAAAGCAGAGTCTCTATTTGTCGGTACTGATAGAACTCTAGGTTCTGCTCGTTTTGTTTTATCTAACAAACTTTCGGCACAAATGATTATGCCAGGCGGTTCATTTTCAATTCGTGATTATTTAGCTGATCCTGATGCTGGAAATATATTTATAACATGGCGAGAAGATCAAATAGCCACATTAAAACCATTAATTTCTACATGGGTAGATATTATATGTAATGCAATCTTATCTTTGCCGGAAGATGAACAAAAAAGAATATGGTTACATACAGATGAGTTAGCTTCACTTGATAAACTCAAAGCATTAGAACCAGCATTAACAAAAGGAAGAAAGAAAGGCTTGAGAATTATTTCATGTATTCAGGCCATATCTCAGTTAGATGAAATATGGGGAACCACAGGTTCCATTACATTAAGAAGTTGCTATCGTAATTTAGTAGCTTTAGGGGGGCGCGCTCAGATGATAGAACGTCAGAAGTATTATCCGTTGCGCTCGGTGAGTTTGATGTTGTGCGTGACCGTGAAACTAAAAGCACAAGTTCTCGAGGCGGGGGTGGCAGCAGCCTTGCAGAAGGTAATGATAAAGATAGGGTTGTTACTGCAAGTGAAATTTCTAACCTGCCTGATCGAGAAGGTTACGTTGCTCTTACCAGGGGATACCCTATCGCAAAAGTAAAAGTACCGATTGTTGCGTTTAAGGCTCGTAATGAAGCCTACATACCTCGTTCATTCTTATAGGGGGGAAGATGTTAAATGTCACGGTATTGACCGCTGAGAAAGGCGCTGATGATGTTACAAAATACTTTATGGATGGTATTGATGATTATTACCAGAAGGAAGGGGAATCAAAGTCGTGGCAAGGTGCAGGGGCTGAAATTTTTGGTCTAGACGGTGAAGTAGATAAAAAAACATTTAAGGATATGCTGAACGGTAAATTGCCTGATGGTTCATTGATGGCACGAACACAGCGTAGCGATAGCAAAAACCGTATAGGCATAGACTTTACTTTTCAGGCTCCTAAATCTGTATCTCTACAGGCATTGATTGCAGGTGATTCGAATATCATTCTTGCCCATGATCGTGCAGTTGCAGCCGCCGTTACTGAGCTTGAAAAACGGGCGCAGACCAGGCAAAAAATTAACGGGAAAAACTATGTTGAAAAAACGGGAAATCTCATAGTTGCAAAGTTCAGACATGAAACGAATAGAGAGAAAGAACCGCATTTACATACGCATGCTGTTGCGTTAAATGCAACTAAACGTGCAGATGGTGAATGGCGAGCATTGGTTAACGATGAATTAATAAAGAACCCAATTTACTATGACATGATCTATAAGTCTGCCCTGGCTAAAGAACTGGAGGATTTAGGCTATGCATTAAAACTGGAGAAAAATAGTTTTGAGTTGGCACATATAAGCCGGGAGCAAATAGAGGGGATGTCTACAAGGCTCAAACAGGTTAATGAGAAGCTTTTAGATATGGGACTCAGTAGAGAAAACTCCACCGCAGCCCAACGGACTGTTGCCGCTCGAGCAACAAGAAAAAAGAAAGATAATAGTCTCGATAGAGAAGAATTGTTTAAGGAGTGGAAGAACAGCGCCAAAAAGCTATGCATTGATTTTGAGAGAAGAGATCTAAACCTTGATGGTGTTGATATGCCATTGAAAGCTATTCCAGTATCAAAAAATATGGAAGTCATTTCTACGGAAGAAGTGGCAAAACGGGCAATGCAATTTGCAATCAACCACCATACGGAACGGCATACCATTCTCACACTTGATGAATTGAAAACTACAGCCATTAATCATGCTATGGGAAAGGCCACTTCTGATCACATCGAAAAGGAAATAATCAGGTTAAAGGAGTCTGGTAAATTAATAACAGAAGAACCCCTTTATACCGCTGTTAACTCCGAAAAAATGCTCACTCTTACTAAGACTCAGTGGATTAAAGAAATGACTGAGTTGGGTAGAACTCGAAACGAGGCCAGGCGGCAAGTAGACCTCGCTATTGCACATGGACGGCTGATAAAGCACTCGGAACGCTTTACTACACAAAAAGCTTTGGAACAAGAAAGAAAGATTTTATCCAGCGAACGTAATGGGCGCGGGGCATCTACGCCAGTGCTGACGAATGAACAAGCTCATTCTTTCATGGATACCACCACTTTGCGTAAAGATCAGCGTGAAGCGGCTGAATTAATCTTATGTAGTGATAGCCGTATCATTGGCGTTCAAGGGCAAGCCGGGGTAGGCAAAAGTTTTATGTCCAATTCCGTTACGGAGAAACTAAAGGAAGAGGGTTATACAGTGCACACGTTAGCGCCTTATGGCTCACAGGTAAAATCTTTGCAAAAAGATGGAATGACAGAAGCACGAACAGTTGCATCGTTTCTACATACGTTAAGTCGTGAACATACGTTAAATGAAAAAACATTTATCTATGTGGATGAAGCCGGAGTGCTACCTAACCGCCTGTTGGCTAAATTGGCTGAGATTTCAGAAGAAACAGGCGCAAGGCTTGTTCTAATGGGAGATACAGAGCAAACAAAAGCTGTTGAAGCCGGTATCCCCTTTGCTTTACTTCAACGTAATGGTATGGATACAGCCTTGATGAATGAAATTCAAAGGCAAAAGGAAAGCCCTACATTACTTAAAGCGGTAGAACTGGCGGCTGTTGGTCGTAGTCTTGAGTCTTTGGCTCTTATCACACAGGTTAGTGAAACCAAAGATTCATTTCTCAGATTCAAGCAAATAGCAGATGAATATATTAGTCTTACAAAAGAAGAACGAGAGCAAACGCTTGTATTAACAGGTACAAATGAAAGCCGTGAAAAAATAAACGGTCTAATTCGAGATGGTTTAAAGATCCGTGATGAAGTGAAAATTACCGCACTTTCTAGGTTTGACTCAACACAAGCCGAACGACGTTATAGCCGAAATTACAATGCTGACACTACAGCTATACGCCCTGAGAGAGATTACCCGCATGCAGGTTTGAAGAGAGGGGAAGTGTACATCGTCAAAGCGCAGGGGGAAAATAACTCACTAATCGTTGAAGCATCAAACGGTGATAGGTTATCTATAAATCCAGCACACCATAAGCATATTTCAGTATATAAGCTAGCAACTCAGCACTACGGAGTAGGGGATAAACTAGTCATTACCCGAAATGATGCAGTGCTTGATGTTGCCAATGGTGACAGGGTGACTGTCAATGCTATCGTAAATGGCGAACTCCATTTAAAAGATAAAGATAATAAAGACATTATCCTCAATACAAAGGATAAGCTTCATTTGGATTATGCATATGTATCTACGGTTCACTCAGCACAAGGATTAACTTCTAATCGAGTCATTGCAAACATTGAAGCTAAATCTAAAACAGTGAGTAAAGATTGGTATTACGTAGCTATTTCCCGAGCTAAACATGTAGTCAAAGTGTACACAGACAATCTTAAGAAGCTTCCCGCTTCTGTTGCGAGAGCCAGCACAAAACAAGCAGCAATGGAATTAAATCATAAGGTTATGGAAAAAACGCAACAAAAAAGTAAAGAACGTACTTGATGCAAAAATTTTTGCATGCAAAAGTTTTTTGCATGTAAGACAACCGTTGACACAGAGAAAGCACCATTAAATGAATGAAAAAAAACAGCGATACCTTTTGAAATTCAGACGATATACAACACTAGAAACGCTTGAAAAGGTATTTGATCACCTAAGAGATAAGGTGGCTAATGATGAACTTGATGCATTGCTTAGTGCATCAGATCACCGCCGAGCAGAAATTATACATGGTAAATTTTGGGATAAAGTACCAGCATCAGCATGGAAAAACGTCACATAATTTTACTGGTCTTATAAAATGTTAAAGGCCGTGAAGCGGTTAACTCCACGGCCTTAGCTACGTTTCCGTTATCCTCAGAAGAAGATGCGGATCAGCTCTAAAAGCACGATAACGGCTTTCAGAACCATGATGATTTTATCAATCATGCGTTTCTCCAGTAGAACTGGAGGAAGAACACCGCGACTTGCTCATACACTGCCTGTTATCGCGGTTTCTACATGGTCAGATGTTGAATGTTCCCCTCCTGCCAGAGCACTAAACACAGCACCACCTGTTTGTTCAGCCAGGACTTTTAAACTGTTCATACCCGCTACAACGGGGTTTAAGGGCAGGAGAGCCACTTAACAGAGCTAACCCGCTGATTATACAACGCCCCACCCCCGAACCGCTAATCCTGTGTTGTGGTTGACACTGAATGCCCAGGGCATATAATTAAGTGGTCAGATGTTGAATGTTCCCCTCCGGTCAGAGCACCAACTCCGCACCGGAACCGTAAAGAAGCCGACCTCACCAGTCGGTTTTTTTACGTCTGTACCTTTTCAAATCCTTCCACTGTAAGCATCCCTGTAATCCGCACCATTCACTTTTAGAGATCTTCCGACATACTGATTATGTCACCTGTGGAGATCGCTATGCGTAAGATCCGATTCACCGAGCACCAGATCATCGCCGTTCTGAAGTCTGTTGAAGCCGGGCGCACCGTCAAAGATGTGTGCCGCGAGGCCGCTATTTCCGAAGCCAGCTACTACAACTGGAAGGCGAAATATGGCGGGATGGAAGCCGCTGATATCAAAAAAATCAAAGATCTTGAAGACGAGAACCGTCGTCTGAAGCAGATGTTTGCTGATCTGAGTCTGGAATGCCGGGCGCTGAAGGACGTTATCGAAAAAAGCTTTAAAACCAGCGATAAAGCGGGAACTTGTCAGCTATCTGGCTGCACAATTTTCCATGAGCATCCGCCAGGCATGCAGGACAGTATCGCTGAGCAGGACGGTGTATTTTTATCAGCCCGATACCCGGCGTGATGAACCGGTGATCCTGGCGTTGACTGAACTGGCAGAACGCTATCCGCGATACGGATTTAAGAAGCTTTTTCAGGTGCTTCGCAGGCAGGGTAACGCCTGGAATCATAAGCGTGTTCACCGGATTTACTGCCTGCTGAAGCTCAATTTTCGCCGCAAGGGGAAACAACGTCTTCCGGTGCGCAATCCGGCTCCGCTGGCAACGCCGGAAGCACTCAACCAGTGCTGGTCGATTGATTTTATGCACGACGCGCTGACATGTGGCCGACGTTTTCGGACTTTCAACGTCGTGGATGATTTTAACCGCGAAGCTCTGGCCATAGAAATTGACCTGAATATCCCGGCGCAGCGGGTTGTGCGGGTGCTGGACAGGATAGTGGCAAACCGAGGATATCCGCTGAAGATGCGGATGGATAACGGGCCGGAACTAATATCACTGGTTCTGGCGCAGTGGGCCGAAGAGCACGGTGTGTTACTGGAATTTATCAAGCCGGGAAAGCCAACGCAGAACGCGTTTATCGAACGTTTTAACCGAACATACCGGACCGAAATACTGGATTTTTACCTGTTCAGAACACTGAATGAAGCACGGGAGATCACGGAGCGCTGGTTGGCAGAATATAACAGCGAGCGGCCTCATGAATCCCTGAATAACCTGACGCCGGAAGAATACCGGCTGATGGCTGATAACCCGGAAATCTCAAAAAGTGCGTGGAACTAAAACGGGTGTGCTTACACCACCGCACCACAACATCTTGATTACGTAAGTATTTTAAACACTACATGTAGTACATTTCATCAAACATGTTGCTGGTTTTATTGACGCAGAACAAAGTAAACCGGGCAGGGCAGAAAGGACGGGGTAAGGCAGGCTTTCTTAAAATTTCCGGGAAGCGTTTTTACCCCGTTTTCCCGCCACTGGCGGGGCTTGTCCGGGGTTTGTCAGTACATTTTTAACCCATCAGTCAGCCAGTAACCGCCTTGCCGTCTGCGCGTCGTAGCTGAATGACAATCCTTTTCCGGTCAGCACATCGAGCGAGAACACGCGCGTATAAACCTCAGTGCTCCGGGCGTACCGATGCCCCAGCAGTCCCTGTAACACCTTCTGCGGTACGCCGTTCATTAACAGATGCATGGCGAACGAGTGACGGAAGGTGTGCGGCGTGACCGTGATCGGAAACGTTACCCCGTCACCTTCTGCGCGGGTAAGGGCAGTGCTGATCCAGTTGAGCGGCGTTTGCCGGGAACGAATATCCCACACAGGAACATGCTTCACGCGCTTTCGCCAGGTGGCGAGATATTCGCGCATCCGTTGCGCGTAGGCCGCATCGAGCAGCGGCACGATCCTTACCCCCGGCTCAGGCGGTTTCCGGTAACGCAGATCGGGATGGTCAGTGTCGGCATCTTTTGCAGGTCGCCCACGCCCCCGGCTGGCTTCCCGGTTTCGCTGTTTCAGGGTTTTGAGTACCACCACGGCTTGCGGGTGGCGGCGCGACGGCTCGAGCGTAAAACACGCCGGGGTAAGTGCCAGTGCTTCATTGAGTCTCGCGCCCGTATTCCACAGCGTTTCAAAGTACATCCGGGCGGTCAGATCATCTATATAGGAAAGGAGTAAGCTGATTTCCGGGGCGAGTAAATATTTCGGCAGACCCGCGCCGAGGTGTGCGGCGTAGTCGCGCATTGTCCGGGCAGCATCGAGGGGCAGCGAACCGCCAGCCGGGAGAATGGCACCGCTGTGTAAATTCTGCAAAATCGCCGGGGGTAAGTGACTCAATTTTTTACGCTCCGCATCCTCATTCAAAAACCACTGACGCCTCCGGGCAGTCTGCCCGGACTTGTCCAGCCGTGAGCCCACCGGGAAAAAATTTCCCGGCAGTTTCCCGGCTTCGCTAAGAGTCGTGATCTGATCAGTGTATCTATTGTAGGGGTTTAGTCCGTCAGGCCAGCGCCGTGTATCTGCTACTCAGGGGTGACGAATCCTGAAAAGAGTCTTAGCGTGGTTTATTTTCCTTTTTCCAGGCTGACCCCGGCTTTGTCTCCTGTAAGAGACAAAACTCACGCCGCAGCCGTTCGCCGTGTGTCGCCGTTAAGTCGTCAGGCCAGTGCCGTTAATTATGACGCAGCGCGGCAGACAGGCCGAGCGTAATAAATCCGATCACCAGAAATAAATTTGGACATTTTTTCCGATAGTGCCGTTTTGCCTGGTCGGGTGCGTGTCCGGTTTCGGACTTTCCGGGGCGCGGTTCGCCCCTCAGATCTGGACAGCCCAGGATACAGGCACGATGCCGCCGACAGGCACCAGATGTTGTGATGAATAGATGTATGTTGTAACTATTAGAACAAGGGAAGGGCAACTGGACAGAAAAACCTGAACGTCCAATGTGGCGCGGGAATTAATACCTGCCCGTTGTGATCTGCCCGGAGCGATGCCGCCAGTGTCCCGGATACCGCCCGGAAACGCGTGAAATCTTGTTCAAAATATCTGGAGCGGTCGCAGCTGATAAACGCCACGGCCAGCGCATCGAGGGCGAAGCCGGCGTTTCAATGAATTGTTGTTTTACAGTGAGTTAGGTGTTTTGCATTGCAAAAAATGTTGGTGAGTTTTTTTGATGGTATCAGGCGGCGCGTTGCGCTACGTGAAATCTGAGATTTTGCGGGGGGATTGGAGGCAAGAATTGACGAGAGAGCGCCTGAAAAATCACCACCTCGTCGCTTACCTGAGCCGGGGTTACTTCATTTTCTTTATCACACCGGACAATAATGCAATCACATCATTAAGCTGGCTGTAATCTTCGGTTGTTGAGAAATAATCATAATGATTGCCTGTCATAAAATTATGGTGCATTTTATCGGTATTTTTTGCTGCCTCAAGTTTCATCGCATTATATTTCCCAATAAAATCTTCACTCTTATTTGCAGGCATAAACAGGCATATCTGATAAGCTTTCTGATCACAGGGATGATAATTTTTAAGCGCCATTTCAGTAATAATACTTATATCATACTGGCCTATATTCCTGTTATTACGGGAGGTGCATTCTTTATATTCATGCAGGAACTCATAGACCAGTGCCAGTAATTTCTCTCTGCGCCATTCATTCAGAGATTTTGCGCGGTTGTCTTTTGCTATCATCCAGTTAATCAGCGCCGAAAACGCCACACCAATAAACGAACCTGCTGCCCCCATCAGGGTTACATTTAAGACCGTTAATTCCATTCAAAGTCACCTGTCACGCAAACGAAAGTATCACACAGGATACGCGCCCGGCGCTGCTACAGCCAGCTCTGGCGAAGATGTACCACTTATTTAATGACTGCAACCGGAAGCTGTTTCCAGTTCGTCGTATACGCCGGGGAGAGCATTTCGCGCTTCATCTGCCAGCCTTTGTTGATCCCTTGTCCGGCAAAATTAATTCCACAGGATTCCGTCTGGTTTATCCTGTCAATCACGCGCATAAGCGCGGCGCTGTTCGCCCTGGGTGGCGTTTCATCAAACAAATCAATCTGGCCTGTACCGGGCATGAGATCGTTGAGCATGATCCCCGCTTTCTGATACCTGTACCCGTCCCGCCATACCGATTCAAGCGCCCGGACTGCCGCCGCGACAATATCGCGTGTGTCCTGCGTTGCCAGCATCAGGCGCTGGCTGGCGTTGTTGCTGTAGTAGGGATCGCGGGAAAAGGGGCTGGTACTCATGAATACCGTGATATGTCGGCAAAACTGCCTGTCGGCGCGTAACTTTTCTGCGGCACGTTCGGCATACTGACAGATCGCTTCATGCATGGCCTGTAACGTGGTGATCCGCTCGCCAAAACTGCGACTGCAAATGATTTGTTGCCTGGCGGGGTGCGATTCTACAGATACGCATGAAATCCCGTTAAGTTCCCGTACAGTGCGCTCAGTAACCACACCGAACGTCTTACGGATGAACGGTAAACTGGCATCAGCAAGCTCCAGTGCGGTATGTATACCCATTGCGCCAAGCTTCTGACTGGTTTTCCGTCCAATACCCCACACCTCGGAAGCCGGGAGCAGGTGCATTAACTTCCGCTGGCGGTGCCGTTCAGTGAGCACCACCACACCGCCCGTTGCCGTCCATGTTTTGGCGGCATGATTAGCCAGCTTTGCCAGTGTCCGGGTTTGCGCCACGCCGATCCCACAGGTCAGCCCGGTATGCTGATAAACAGTGTCCCGTACCCGTTGAGCGTAATGTTGCAGGGATTCGCTGGCCTCGATGCCGTCTACCAGCAGGAATGCTTCATCAATGCTGTAAGCTTCTGTTTTAACAGCTAATGAGTCCAGTACGGAAAATACTCTCGCACTGAGATCACCATAAAGTGTGTAGTTAGAACTGAACACGGCGACATTGTGTTTCTGTATCAGCGCATTGATCTGGAAATACGGTGCGCCGCGCTTGATACCGAGGCTTTTTGCCTGGCGGTTAAGCGCCACACAATTCCCGTCGTTGTTCGAAAGAACGCAGACGGGCTTGTCTCTCAGGTCTGGTCTGAAAAGCTGCTCACAGGCCGCATACATCGAATTTACGTCACACAGCAGGTACATGATGCCTCCTACAGAAAATCATGAATGCTGTGCGTCACGACCCCGAAAATTTCCAGTTCATCAGGATCGACGTAAATCGGGCTGTAGGCCGGATTCATGGGCATCAGACACAGGCGGGGATGGAGGCACAGTTTTTTAACCGTAAACTCACTGTCAATACAGGCAATCACAATGCTGCCATGTACCGGAGTCAGTGACCTGTCCACAACCAGCAGATCACCCGACTGAATCCCGGATTCGACCATCGACTCACCGGAAGCCCGGAGGTAGTACGAGGCCGAGGGGTGGCGAATGCAGTATTCATTCAGATCAAGTGTGGAGTCGATATAGTCCTGTGCAGGGCTGGGAAAGCCAGCCTCACATCTGTATGAGAACAAAGGTATTTTTAGATTAACGGACTGACCGGGAGAGTAGATTTCTGCTTTCATCATAAGACACCAAACAACTGTACATTTTTACAGTATAGCGAGATGAAAGGAATGCGACAATCTAAACAGGAGGGGTAAAAAAGGCCGCTGGCGCGGCCTTTCTTTAAATATTTTTAGCAAACGATGCTGCCACTATGCACAGAAGAGCAATGCTCCACAGGAAAAGACTTAATACGTTAACCGTTTCAAATGCCCACATACCGAATTTCCCTGTTGTATTTAAATCGTTATACCAGTTTATCAAGCCAGATCTCCCTCAGCCAGTACTACTGGACAGAAAAGGCTGTATGTCTAACTGCCTGGGGAATTAATACCAGGCGGTTGTGATCTGCCCGGAGTGATGCCGCCAGTGTCCCGGATGCCGCCCGGAAACGCGTGAAATCTTGTTCAAAATATCTGTAGCGGTCGCAGCTGCAAAACGACATGGCCGCCGCGCTCGATGCGCAACCGGCGCGAGTATGAATTGTTTTTTTACAGTGAGTTAGGTGTTTTGCATGGCAAAAGATATTGATGAGTTTTTTTGATGGTATCAGGAGTCGCGTTGCGCTACGTGAAATCTGAGATTTTGCGGGGGGGGATTGGGCGCAAGTATTCACGCAGGAACGCCATAAGTCAGGCCGCTTTTGCGGCCTCACCCAACGGAACGGTTTACCATCCATGAGGATAGCAAGGCCATGAAAGCCACGCATCATAAACACGGTCGTTACCTAAAGCAGCAGCATAGATCCCGCCATCAGGAAAGAAGTAGACAGGGGCACTACTTTTACTATTTTCATATTCCATTTCTATATGACCAACAATGACTGTTTTATCATTTAGAAATCCATTTAAATAGTCGCCCGGTTTAATGGCGTTAACTGACCATGCCTGTTCTATTAATTCTCTTCTCGTCGCCCGACATGCAAATCCTCGCCAGGCATCATTATTAGGATACACAGACTCACCGTGTTCACTGAGTTGCGTATATTTCTGATATTCATCTTCCGGGATAGTCTCAACATGTTTTAGGACAATGCTAAGAAATATTTCACTGAATTTATCCATTACACCGTTCCTCGTTATTAACCCAAAGATTCATTATTAATCGCGTTGGCAACTGCGTTTTTCTTATTTTTTTATCGCCTGTTACCGTTACATCAGCAAGACTCATATTGATATTAGCAATGTCACTGTAAGAAAATAAATCCGACACTATATAGTTTATTTTGTCGGTAACAGGTGTTGCTTTAAACTGATAGCCGTCAACATGAAAGTCACTCTCAACATCTAACTTAATGCCATGAGAAAGTAGTGCTTTCTCTGCCAGTTCTGAACATTCTCTGGTTGTACGTTCCTGAATATCTTTTAGCGCATTGATATAGAGAATTGTCAGTTCTTTTAGCTCTGATAGTTCGGCAGATGAATAACCAATGTTTTCTGCTTTATTGACACCATCAAGGATAGAATCAACTGACCATTGAATTGATGAATCAAATTCAATGATATGTTTAACAATGTCTGCGCATTGATAACGTTTCTTTTCATCAGCATCAGGGGCGAATTTGCTATTAAGATTAACGATCCCATGCGCTAACGACTCAGACTCCAGTATATTATCGCAGAGTTCTTCATCAGCAATTTTAATTTTCATTTCTGCTTTTCTTTTTATCATCAGCTTTCTTTAGCACTCCAATAAAAAACATAATACCACCTACAACAGCAAATATTTTCCAAAGAACGCTGACTAATACCTGAGTATGTAAAACATCATCCCCATTATCAGTCATTTCAAGCATAAAACCAAAAATTGCCACTAAAATAAATACAACACCAATCAAAAGATATTGTTTCTTTGTATATTCCACACTCTTCTCCATCTGCATTCTTTAAATTATTTGATTTCATTTCCTCTTGAATCAAGAAAAGCCGAGCGGCTTTAGAATAATAAAATCAACATAATAATACTGGCAACCCCACCTATAAAATAGATGTTCCTGCGATTTTTAATGTGGTTTTTTATGATGGGGGAGTTAGCACCCGATTTTAATGCAATATCAGTATATCTAGCCCCAGCATTGTTAGTCATTTCTGGATGGAGATACCACGCTTTCCAGAAACAACGCATTCCAAATATAGCTACTATTGATAAAAATACTATGTTAAACGGTTCCATTGGCTACCTACTCTAGTGTGAAAAAACCAGCTTTAATTAGTTTTATCGGCACGACAGCTTAGAACTCCAGCTAAAATTGCAGCACTAAAGCCAAAAATGGTCATACCAACAGGCACTACCCAGGCATAACCCGGATCTACCAGACGACTGAAATACCCAGCCAAATCAAACAGAGCATTACAGAAGAAAAGTATACCGCAAATGAGTACCAGCCAATTAATCATTGTAGTCACCATCGCGTAAATAACTTTTTTCCAGTCGCCGTAGGAAATTGTGCTATTGTTCGCGAGCTTCCACTTTTCCCAATGATCTTTTTTTGCAATTTCCAATGCGTTTTTTTATTCACTTCTACGGATAAAGCTTCATTTTCCTTTCGCTTTTTATCGAAGAATTTGGCTATCACTTTATTCTCTTTAGATGAAGTCACCGCATTAATGTATAAATTACTTAAAAAACCTCCTAATGAATGCCCCACAGATGCACTAATGTAGAGGGACAAAAAACAAAAAAGAACATATAGCATCTGAGTAAACACATCCAATTCAGAAATGCCTTGATGTTGGGTATTTTGTGCGGAATTGAAAACCATCAAGAAAATCGTCTGCGTTGGATTATATATAAACCCTAGTAAAGCCAACACACTTAATGCAAAAAGACATAACACAGTCAGAGTGATTATCGCTTGAGAAGGAAGTAAAACCCGCCAGTACAATTTACTTTGCATTAAAAGACTCCTGCGTTGTTGCAACCCAACATTTAGCTCCGTCATAATCATTTCCCCCTTCCGCTATAAATATGTGATTATCAACATCCACAGCAATAACGCCTGGACGCTCGCAGTGCGCATCACGTAAACAATTCTTCCAGCCATAGGGGTTTTCTTCCCAGATCATCACAACACCTATTGTCGCGTGTTCGGGATGCTCTTTACGCCACAAGGCGGCGATACTAACCACATCAACCATTTTTAGCCTCTTGCTCATACATCACCCCCGCCATTAACTTTGAATCAAGAAAAACCGCTGCGCGGCTTTATTTCTCTTGTTTAAAATCGCCATGACTTGAACCATTCAGCCTCACAAAAACCAACTCCCCTTCATCGTCCGCAACTTCAACACCCGGTAAATTAAGGTGTGTTTTATCTGTTACGACCGGATAGGTTTTACCAGCCGTAAAGAAATAAGCATCTTCATCCGGCCTGATACATACAAGTGCTGAGACTTTCATAACGGTTACTCATTGTGAGTTCAATACGTTAATTGTGAACTATAGTTCACAACTAAGCAAGGTAGATTATGAACTATAGTTCACTTTTATTTTTTGGCAAACCCGCTAACGCATCATTCCAGTGCTGATCCCTTTCATCATTCCCGGCAATTTTGCTTATCCATGTTTCTGACTTGCCCCAGCGTTCAGCAAGTTGAGGGCGTGTCCAGCCTTTACGCTTCATTTCTGCTTTAAATTCTTCTTTAGATGGTTTGTACATGCTGTTTTTTTATGAACTATAGTTCACAGTAGATTAGGCGATATTTGAAATTGATGCAACTGGACAGAAAGCGCTGTATGTCTAACTGCCAGGGGAATTAAAGGAGAGGGGTTCCGGTGCCTGGAACAAGCCCGGACGCAGACACCGGAGCGCCAGCCAGTGACGCCCGGACAGTTTACCGTAACGCGCCCCGGAGTGCGTAAAATCTTGTTCAAAATATCTGTAGCGGTCGCAGATGATAAACACCACGACCAGCGCATAGAGGGCGTTTCCGGTGACGGGAACAAGCCAGGACACCGCCACCGGAAGTCAGCCTGTGACACCTATTTACTTAACTTTAATTGTGGTAGTCCTTGAACATCAGAGAAAAATGTTACGCATGATTTATCAAAAACACCTTCACATGCCCAGTAAAACTCCCCTTCTTTCTTTTTACTCTTTATACGTTTTAAACTTTTATTACATTTTGGGCAAATGTGTAATGTATTTGAAGATGATTTTTTGGTATCTACTTTGGTTTTATTTTTACCATTAAAATCAGGTAAACCATTTAAATCAGGTAATGTTTTTTTGCATTGAGGCGTTTCCCTGTATCCAGTGCAAGCCCAAAACTCTCCATTTGCTCCTTTTACTTTTCGTAGAGGTCTTTTACAGTCTGGACAAATAGGCGCATTGGTAGAAATATTCAATCCATTGCTATGAAGATTTTTAATCTGAACGTAAATATAATTGTCGTTAAAATCTATAAATTCCTCTATGGTCATTTGACCATTTTTTATTAACGCTTGTTTCTCTGCCCATATTGCAGATATATCTGGTTGTGTTATTTCCGCAGGAAATGTAGCACATAGTTCCTGACCTTGCTTTGTAGTTTTCCATACAGGCTCTGAATAGCCTTTCATTTTTTCAATAACAACAAGCCCTGTATTTGCAGCTAATTTTTCAAGAATCCCCGCTCGAGTAGCCTCTGTGCCAAGCGTACCCCCGCCCTCTTTCTCTTCCAGGGCTTTACGTAACACCGGATCATGAATGAATTTACCCGGATTTTTCATAGCGGCGATCAATGTGGATGTGGTGAAGTATTTAGGCGGTTTTGTGGGTTTTTTATCAATTTCTGACAACAAACATTTACCCGTATCATTAAACTTCAAAGTGGACAGGTCAAAGCCAGTCAGTTCACATGATTCCGCTTCTTCCTCAGCATCATCTTTTTCAAGTTCTTTACTCAATATCTCCCAACCTTTATTCACCATCACACTCTGTGTGGCTGTAAAGGTGTCGCCATTTATATCAAAGTGAACTTTGGTTTTATTTCTTACCGAATCAGGATAGAACAGCCCCAGAAAATGAATGGCAACCAAGTTATATACGTGCCTTTCCTTTTGACTCAGCCGGATATTGGCACCATTTTTAATAGAAGGTACGATGGCATGATGCGCTTCACCTTCAATATTTTTGGTATTAAATGCTTTATGCTTCTGCTCTTTGTGCATTCCAGCCACGATGCCAGATAACTCAGGCATGGTCACACTGATCGCCCCGGCGATATCCGTTGCCTGATAGTAATGTTCATCAGATAAATAACGGCAATTGGTACGCGGATAACTCACCAGTTTATGCGTTTCATAAAGGCTCTGTAGGATATCAAGAGTGTCTTGCGGGCTGTAGCCATACTTTTTCGCACATATCATCTGGAGCGTCCCCAGATCGAGCGGTAACGGCGGCGCAATGCTCTCAGATTTGGTAGTGGCAATCGTCACCATTGCCTTATGGTCTTTTATCCGTTCAGCGATATGCCGTGACTGAGCTTCTGAAATAAGACGTTTTTTTCATCAACCTGATCACTCTCCACTACCTGGTATTTCGCTTTAACGGTATGGCCTTGTAACGCAATACTGCCATAAACATCATAGTAGTAACTGATTGTGTGATTTTGATTAGCAAGCGTTCTGGTGTTTATCAAACCCAGAGTAGCACTCTGTACACGCCCAACGTTCAGCACCCCATTATAGCCTTTCTCACGGCCTTTTAAGGTAAAACCTCTTGTCAGATTATAGCCAAAGCCTTGATCAGCACATGCTCGTGCTAAGGCGCTATTAGACATACCTCGAAACTTGCTATTAGGCTGCATATTCGCCAGTGATTTTTGTACTGGTGCCAAGTTGAGATCCACAATCAGCAACCGTTCAACGGGTTTTGTATTACGGGCATAATCCAGCATTTCATCAACCAGTAAACACCCCTCTTCATCAGGATCGCCTGCATGAACAATACTGGTAGCCTGATTAATCAGGGACAAAATGATATTCGTTTGCGCCGCAGTTTGCGGTTTAATTTTTAACGATGGAGGAAAAACTGTTTTTATAGGCAAATCAGCGAAATGCCATTTACTGTATTTCGCATCATAATCTTGTGGATCATATAGCTCTAACATATGCCCCACGCACCATGTTACAACATCACTACCATGCTGAAAATAGCCGCCTTTTTTTTCGGTGTCAGGATTGCCGCCCAGACCTTCAAAAATAGCTTTTGCTAATGATGGTTTTTCTGCAATAAATAATCTCATGTTCATTCCTTATGACTGTATATTTACTCTTATTGTTGAATGGAATCTAATTTAACAATCAAGCTATTTGCTTATAGTTCCCAGAGCAAAAGATGGATGTTTGTATTTTAGACATTTCAAGTAAAATATTTAGCCGCCTAATCAATGACTTTTTGCATTGCTCTTTTGATAAAATTATTACATTTTTTTAAGTACAGACATTTTCCATATATGACCAATCACATCAGGAGTCCAGACCTTCTGATAACTATATGCACTTAATATGAAAGCATTAGGATTGTAGTTTCTATACATAACCTCCCATGATTCGATGTTTTCTACATGAAGTTGTATACAGTTGTGATTACGTTCAATGTGCTTTTCACATTCACAAATCATAATAACGCCATTACAATTATTAATTGTAAAACTTGAAAACCCTACAGCATCTGATTGAACGTAGTATTTACCATTTAAAATCACGATTTCTCTCTCTATAAACCCATGGTGGAATACCATCGCTATTTTTCCATAACCCAATGGATTTTTTAAAAGCTTCATCTTGGGCATTGTAATAGAAAGGTTCATTACAATATTTTGTGTATGTCCATGCAAAGCCATTTTTCACCAATTCTAAATTGATATTAATATTGGTACTAACAACAGCTATTTCACGACCATAAGCATCAATCCCTTTAACTTCCAATCTAACAGACTGATTATTTATTAGCTTGCTTAACTCCATTTTCGACTCAAGGCCAAATGTTTGTTTCTTCTCAGGTGCATCAATGCAATATAACCTAACCTTTTTATTTACCCCATTTTCACTATAGATAAATGTATCACCATCAATAACATATTTAACTATGACATTTTTAGAAAAAACCGGATTGCAAAGAAAAAGAAAACCTATACAAAAGAGATATTTTTTTGCATGCAAAATCATTTCCCTAATCACCATCATCATTGTTAATTAAAAAATCAGTAATAGCACGCCCAGCCTTAATTGCATTATTAATTTCGGTAGGTGTTCTTCCGCGACCACTCCAGTATTTCGGCTTACCATCCTGATAATATACATACTTAGAATTAGATTCTGATTTTATATCAATAGAAGAAAGCAAGGGTTTTTTGGGGATGAGTTCATTAACTTCAACACCATCCTGTATAAGAAGATCTCTATAGTATTTGATTTTTCTTTCTCGCTCTGCAACTTGCTTTATTTTTACAATTTCTTCCTCTCTTCTTTCTTCGATAAGATCACTTAATTTATTTTTAATAGCAATAAGTAAAAACACACCATCATGCGATTTAGCAATGACACGCAAAGTATTAATATTCAGTAGGGTACGTAAATGATTCATTGGAGCACCCATTTACCAGAGTTGTTTATTTGGAAATCTTTAGGTAGTTGCCACTCTGAATTTCCAATGTAATTAACATTAAAATCTGTAAATTCATTACTAAAGTAGGTTTGACAATACGATGGTAAGTTAGATGAGATTCGCATCTTTTGAACCGGAACACACCCATCATCATATTGAGATCGCGGTCGTGAACAAACCATAAATGTTTTACGTTCTATTAAATCTTTGTTCAAAGTATCAGGTTCACACTTACCAGCACCGCTAACAATGGCATCAGTTAACTCTGGCATACCTTGCTCCTCACTTGCAGGGCAAAGCTTTAAGAAGCTTTTCCTGGCATTTAGAGTATCTTTCCATTTCCTCTTAGTAATATTGAAATAGCGATTCAACGATGGTGTGCATTCACTTGGGCGATTTCCCCCAGCTAGACATAAAGTAGCCTCACATGCGAGTCTAGTGTCACCAGTAAGCAATTCACCAGCTTCAATACTATCTGTTTTTTCAGCATATACATTGGACGCCACTACAAAAGAACAGAGAGAAAAAACAAGTACTTTAAGATTTGTCATAGTAATCCCTTTTTTTGCATGCAAAAATTTTTAACCTTTTGAGCTGAAATAAACTTGATGCTGTGCATTTGAAGCATTTCGACACGATTCACTATCAGTCGGACTCTTGTTACATTCTTTAAGTTTTTGCAGTCGAGCCTCCTTATTCGTTTTGTAAAATTCTATTGAAATTTTTTCTGATGAATCACAACCAATCAATACAAGAACAGCTAAAGCAGAAACAATTACATTTTTAACTTTCATTTAATCATTACCCCCTTTGATGCTGTTGAAATTACAGCTTCTCTATTTTTAGAAAGCAACTCGATGTAAAAATCATAGACTTTCTTTGCATATTTAATTCTCGTAGCCTCGTTCCTATCTGCAAAACCAGCATTGTAAGCCCCTATTGATTTCCAGTTAACACCATTTCTTTGAATGTTCATTGCTAATATATAAGCACCTACATAGACATTTTGACATGGGTTTGTTACCAAATCCTCTCGGGATATACCCCAATCAGAAGCTAGCTGTTTGAACCAAATGCTATTAATTTGCATCAATCCAATATCTATACTTTCTTTCGATGTTCCTTTTTTATTTATGTTGGTAGCCCGAGGATTCAAACTGCTTTCTACCTGAGCAATTGATATTAACAATAATGGATCTACACTATATTTTTCACCAGCTTCTTTGAAGCAAAATGCATTAACCTTTCCAGAAAAAATGAAATTAAAAGAATGAGGAAAACTAAAGAACTAAAGAAAGATTTTTTTTCATAATCACGCCCTTTGCTTTATCAATATAAATATAATATTATCAATTCATCAATATTACAATATTGAAGGAGAAATTATGAACCTAAGTTATCTTGCAGCAGTAATGATGATCGTTTTAGCCTCTTTCATTGTAGGCGGTGTGAGTTATTCGGAACGAAGTTATTTCGAGAATACATCAAGTGAGCAAATCACATATTCGTTTTTAAATTACGTTGATGCCGTTCAAAGTTATAAAACTTTGAATCCTACAGCAAATGGTAATATTACAACAAACATAACATTACAATCATGGCAGCAAAAAAACAATGCTATAACGGTTTATGCTACCTCCGGGAAGTTCTATGTTTATATGCCAAATAAACCGGGTGCATACACCAAGCTACGCGCACAAACTGGCGATTCAGTTTCATTTGGCTTATCTGATAGCAGCTCCATTCAAACGACCTTCGGGAGCGTAACAAAACCATCCCAAATCCCGACAAACAACATAGTGTTTATATTATGATCTATTTATACATTCTATTGGCATCTGCCATCATAACTATGATTTTAAAAATGTATTTACCGAAAGCAATTAATTTTGTTGAAAATGAGATTTTAAACACTGCTAATGAAATTAAAAACCGTTCTGAAAGGCTTTCCTTTCCTGTATTTGTATCATTTTTGACTATTTTAGTAACTCCAGCTTATTGTCAATATATAAGCAATAATAAGATACTTACATTCACGGTTTTTGTTACAGCAACATCAGCTATAATTGATATTGTTAGAAAATGGGTTCCTGACATTATCATTCACATCATAGCTGTATCTTCATGTTTATCCTTTTATGGTAATTTCCAGAGCGCCATGATCTTAATGGCTTTATCTATTACTTTAATATCAGCTATCAACTGTATTGCAGTGATAAAAAACAAATCAGTCTTAGTTGCCAGTGGTGATGTATATCTCATTGCTTTTTTATCACTTTGGCTCTCTCCAACTACAGCCTTTTTATTTCCAACATTAGCACTCATCTTTGGTTTTTCACTTACAAGTATATTCAAGATTAATCACATTCCATTTGTGCCAGTAATCCTTCTTTCATTTATTATCAGCTTAACATTGGGGAATTATTTAACCTAGAGGGTTTACTATTATCATATCATTTGTAACTTTGGATAATTCTCCGGGAACGGGAATCCTCTTTCCTTGTTGCGCAGCACTAGCAAGTGTGCGTAATAAAAGATTACTAGCTTTTGACAGGGCGATTTCAAGCGTGAATCCAGTTGCTTTTAGTTCACTAAAATCTATAAGTTCTACAGTGTGTACTCCATTCTCTATAGTTTTGAGCGCAGGATAAGGCACAAAATAAGAAGCGATTTTTTTGACTGTATTCTTCTTTGCATCAAGTTTTTTCACTAACTGATAAGCTCTAAGATGAGTATATCTTTTCAACATACTTAAAGACTTGTGTCCTGAGATAGCAGCAACCTCCATCATATTTAAAGTTCCAAGTTCAAAAAATCTACTGATTGCCTCATGACGGAGATCGTGAAAATGTAGATTTTCAATTTTTAAATATTGTATACATTTTCTCCACGCACTTTTCACCCCTGATGATGTGTATGAAAAAACATAGCCAAATGTTTTCATTGACATTTCTGATAGTAATGCTCGGGCTTTTGCAGATAAGGGTACATCCCGCCATGTCCCATTTTTGGTTTCAGGAAGATGAACAACTCCAGCTTGCAAGTTAATATTTTCCCATTTCATCGAAAGTATTTCCCCTTGCCTCATAGCTGTTTCTAGTGCCATACAAAAAATAATATATAACTCTCTATTATTTTGGATTAAATAACTCTTAATCTTCCTTTCTTCATGAGAATGTAATCGTCTTTCACGACCTGGATTACATTTAGGCTTACGTACAGTCTGGACAGGGTTTCTAATACATGTACCCCATTCAGCAATCGCTAAATTAAACAATGAAGATATTAGGGCTAACTCCAATCTCACTGTATTACCACTAATTGGCTTACCGTTTTTAGGATTGACTTCTGAAAGCCTTATGTCCCTATATTCAGCAACGTCAATAGATGTAATTTCATGCATGTACTTACTTGAAATTGCGTATCTATTGATTACATTTCGCCTATAGCTTTCTTGTTGCCAACCATTTTTAAGGTTAGAAACAGTATTAACGTATCTATCTAGAGCATCATTTAATCGAATTGTTCTTTTCCTAGACAAAATAGAATCTCCACAATGTTACAAAACCGTGAACTCTACTTTCACTAGCGAGAATGTCAAACTGTCAATCCGGTGTGTGGAAATCAGCAAAATCAGAAATTGATAGTTTTGTTGTTGTCGGTGCTGCGGGCTGCAACAAAACATATTCATACGCCGCTTGCCCTGTAGAAAACAAGCTCCTAAGTGGCGGCTACAGTCTGACTTATTTCTCGGGTAATGCGTCCTCAGCATACAACGCACCTGATGGTAGCTATCCAGATGTAGCTAATAACAGATGGGTGGTAACTGGAGCTGGCTCAAACAATAACTGTTTTGCTGCCTACGCCATGTGTTCTCGATAACTGGTAACTGGTAACTGGTAACTGGTGGCGCTAACAGTAGCGGACAATGCCTTGCTGCTGTTGCATGGTGTACAGCAAATTAGCTGTAAAGGATGAAGCCTTAGATTGCAACGGCTTCATCAATTTTTACCTTAGTAATCAAGTAGTATCTTCATACAGGCACATTCGCCTTGCAATTGCCCAGGTGAAATTACGGGGCAATTGCGATCTGTACGTGGCGTGTAGCCAATGTAATCTTCGGACTTACGCGCACTCATTGAGGTATAACGGCAGTAGTAACCGGGCTTTCCAGTGCTAGGTTTTGTCCAGACACCGGATTGACAGTTAGCTGAAAGGACAGCAATAGGCATCAACGTGTTCTTCATCAACACCATCACCAATGCCATACATCCGGGTTCCGGCCATAACGTAGTTAGCAGGGCATTGAACAGGCTTGTAGTAGACAGAACCATTACCTTTCCCCCAATAAAGTTCTCGTTGGCAACTGGTGAAGAGTACCAATTACAGCCTTGAGCATTGATCTTTCCACTTCCTGTCCAGACACCGGATTGACAGTTATGCACAACTTATTATGAAGCTGCACTTTCCGCTTAATTCAGTCCTGTTAGTACCTGGATAAAAATTGTATTCATCATAGTGACCGCACTTAACTACTCGATTTGGATCGACAGCCGCTACTTGTCCGGCAAAATAGTTAGGTTTCCAACCATGCGGGTTTTCACTGTTACTCACACTCCAAGTACACTGATTTTGGCTAAATCCGTTAGGTAGCGGTATTTGTTGACCATTCCCTACAAGGCCAGTAAGGACTGTGCTTCCCCCTGATCGTTTCCACACACCGGATTGACAGGAAAGGATGCCGCCGCTTGCATCGCGGCCTATAAGCCCATTTGGGGAACACCCCCACCCTGCTGTAGCTACACCGTTGATCTGCAAATACTCATTTGTAGTAATTCGACCATTAGCCTGTATCGCTCCATTTGCCTGAATGGAACCATTAGATTGTATTGAGCCAGCCTGAACCTGACCGCCTGTATAAATGTTCTTATTGTTATAGGCACGTATCCATGATGAATCGCTCATATGCCACCCCCCGCCCCATTTCTCACTATACCAGCCTGTGTCACCTCGAGTTCTAAACCATCCCCCTGTATACGTTTCTCCTGCCGTATTAGTCGTTTGTGCAGTAACCGTACCGGAGGCTGAAATATTTCCAGTTGAATTGACGTTAGCTCCCTGAACAGTAGCATTAGAATTAATATTACCCGTTGCAGAAACTGTATTGGTATTAACAGTAGTAGCGTTAACGGTTGTTCCGTTAACTATCACAGCGTTAACACCATTAGCATTATTAATATTGTTATTACCGATATTCAAATCTACGCTCATGGTATTCAATTCTGGATGCCCAGGAACAGATTTTCTATATAGGTAATCGTTTGTTGAAACATTATTTTTATAGAACTGAGCAATTGCTATATGACCATCTCCTGGATTCACAGCAAAAGCTGAAATATTTTGGCTCCAGGAGCCTAAAGCACCTTTCGCAATACCGCTTTCTATATAACCGCCATCAGCTCCAATGCGAGTAGCTATTTTTCTTGCCGCTGATTGACTTACTTTGACACCATTAAGAGTTACAAGAATGGATTGAAATTTATTAGCGCTCGGTTCTAATACTCGAACCTGATAATCTTGAGAGTATGTGTTTTTAACCGAAAAACCAGAAGGCAAATATCCGCTACTAATAAGGGTAGCAACATCTATAACATATGGCGATGTTGGGGTAGCTCCAGCAGAAATGATAGATGTATTATCGGCTATATATTTCTCAGCAGCATCAGACACACGTTTTGCATGTTGTGCAGCATTTGAATAAGATTGATCATTCATCAAATACCACAAAGCCGGAATCATCAACGTGCTTAAAGATGCTAATGCAACAGCCCATCCACCAACACCATCAGCAATTTGCCAAACGCCATTTTTCATAGTTTTCATGTTTAAATACCACCTCTTGCACTATTATTCCTTTGTTGATTAACCGTCTTAATTTCATCAATCAACTGTGAGAAATCGCCATTTGCAATCTTGTTTCTTGTTTTCTGCTTGATTAAATCATCTTGAAGATGAAAAGCCGTAATATTAACATTCCTTCCAATTACAGCCCCATTTCTTTCTACATAGTCCATAGTTTGACTTACAACCGCACATAAAGAACGTGAAACAATTGATTTAGAGTTAGTATTTTTTTCAGAACATAAAATGTCAAAACGCTCAATGGCATCAATGATGCTATTGGCATGGATAGTTGCTATGACAAACATCCCGTTAATTGAAGCTTTAAGAGCTTCATGCGCTGTGTCTGAGTCTCTAATTTCTCCAATTAATAGATTATTAACACCCATACGCATTGCTTTCTTCAAAGCAGATGAATAGCCCTCATGCTCTCCAATTTCAAGCTGAATACAGCGGCCTTTTCCATGCCTACCATCAAGAAGTGTTTCTATTGGATCTTCTATAGCAACAGACACACCACCAGTAGCCGCCGTTCGGTAACTAATTATTGATGCTGCGGTAGTCGTCTTTCCAACTCCCATTTTTCCCGCAACCAAGACCAAACCCACAGTTTCCTGTTTTTTTATTAGATCTATGATAAAAGGAGGCAACCCTATTTCTTCCGCAGATATTATCTTACTTGATGTCTGCCTAATAACATAATTGATAGCACCTATGTTATTTCTCGAGATTGTTATCCTATAAAAAACACCGTCAAATTTCAAAGAAAACTCTGTTCTTCCTGTGCGCTCATGCTTTAGTTTGCATTCGTTTTTTAAATTTTCAATATCCTCTAGTAACTCAATTGGAGCAGGAGCAAGCAAAATGCTTGCTCCAAATAGACCTTTAACTTCGGTATACTCTTCACCGATATAAATATCGGTGAAGAGTGAATTACTAAGTTTTTTTCCATATTCATTACGAACTAGTAGTAAATGCAATGGTATTATTTTTCCCTGCCGTACAAGCTGTTTGAGCTGTAAGAGTTGGTACTTCACCACTAAAACTAGAACCACTATTAATCTGTGTTGTCGCGACATCCCCACCGCTTACTGTTGTTGCAACCTTGATGCAATCAGCCTGGCTTAACTTACTTGTAGAAACAGTAAATCCTGTACCAGCACCAACAACTGTAATATCACCACCCGATTTATTGTATAGCTTACCAGCCGTAACGGTGACAGTTTTACCTACAGAAGCAGCAAGTGCAGGTACATAATCAGAAGTACCGTACCCTGTAGAACTACGGAAAGAGCGCATTTCGTTCATGATCGTGGTTACTGACTGAATTTCTGCTGCCTGATTCGGCTTTAATAATGCATATGCAACCACAGATGCAACCGCTACTAAGCCCGTAATTGCCATAGCCCAAGCGCCAACACCATCACCGAGTTGCCAAACACCCTTTTTCATATTTTTCATAGTACACCTTTTAAAAAGTTAAACATTGCTGTGACTAATGGAGATAAAATTACACATACGATAATAATACCGAATGCACAACCCAACATACCCATGACTTGTATTACCTTCCCTACCTTTTCAATTTTCGATATAGTTGCTTCTTGCCATCTCTCACTAAATGACGTTAATGATCCATTTTTATTTGATGTATCAAATAAACTACGGAGCTTAATAATTGCATCTTCACTAGGAAAATCATAGCCACTAACATCTAATGCAGCACCTAAGTTTCCTTCACCTGTAGCTAATCCAATTAATGCACCGTCGATGCGCTCCTTTAACCATTCATCGCGCGAACTGTTCCTCATTTTTACTAAAGCATCGCGCAAGGAAATCCCCGAGGAAAGCATGGCATCAATGTTAGATACAAATGTTGCACCATTTAATGTTCGGTATAAAGAATATGGTAAATATTTATCGGCATGAAAGCGACTATTACCTGTCCAACGAGGCAAGGAATACCAAACCCCAAATATTACAGATATAAGAACTGTTAAAGCAATATACCAAAAATCAGACACAAAAACATAAAAATAATATATAGCCTTTTGTGGCAAGCTCCACATATATAATGGCGTAATTTCCACTGTGTGCGGAATTAGCATTGAACAAATCATTGCTAACAAACTAAAAAATTCAGGAACATAAATAAGAACATACCTGCTGCTCCAGAAATGGCAGATTTTGATCGTTGTAAATCTTCTGCCATTTTCATTGCTCGTCTAAAACCTTCTGAAGCTTTGTTAACAGCGTCACTGGCTTCAATTACGCTACGCTCAGAATCAGGTATCCATTCTGCTAGAGACTCAGCTAATGTACTACCTGTTGCTAAGTGTGAATAGCATTCACGAAGAATCTCAGCAATAGGATGATTTGGTTTTTTCCCCCGCCGTGTATAACTCTCTATCATACGCAAATAAGCCACATCAACTTCAATCCCATCAATTAAATATTGACTGAAATTATCATAGAGATCTATGCGGTCAGTTGCATTGAAAGTTAGCTTAGTAATAAATCTATTTAATTTATTCATATATCATGCCACTTTAAGATTTTTGCTCACTGAATTTCTGATTTCATCAGTGAACATTTGAATATCACGGTCTAAACTACTTACATGGCTATGAGAGTAAATTGGATCTATTAAGCCGTCATTTATCAAGCTTATTGCACTTTCACAAAGCGTTACCCCTCCTTGCTGATACCAGTACTCATAAGCTGCAAGTTTTCCATGCTTCTGAAATATATTCATAAAATCGGCATTTGTTTCAATGATTTCATAAATTCCTGTCATTCCTTTGTAGCCAGTATGGTTACAATCTTCACAGCCACATTTACTAGCAAACTGTATATTTTTGGTATTGCAATGTGTTTCGATTAACTCTCTATAGACAGCATCAATTTCGCTTAATTTTTTTGAGTACGGTTCACAGCATTTTTTACACAACAACGGGGCTAATCTCTGACCAACCAAACAAGTTACTAATGAAGAGTCTGTAACCAAATCCATATCGACATTAAAACTTTTTAAGCGAGGAATAATGTCAATCGGATTATGAGTATGAATTGTTGTATATACTTTATGGCCTGTCTGAGCAGCAGCGATAGCACCCGTTGCTGACGTAAAATCTCGAACTTCACCTACATAAATTTGGTCAGGATCAAGTCGCATCATGTTTGCGATAGCATCCCCCCAAGCTTTTGATAAAGCACCAGGAGAGCCTCGTTCAATGCAAATCAATGGGGTTTGCACAGCTCCAGCGATAGTAGATTCAATTGGATCTTCTACAGTTAGCAAGTGAATGCCAGGATCTCGAGAAGTAACAATTTCACACATACACTTAGCAAGTGTACTTTTCCCCGAGTTTGTCGGGCCACTAATGAACACAACACCAGATGGTTTACTAATAACACGTTGCAAGATTCTTTCTTGTTTAGCAGTAACCCCTAGTTCATTTAAAACTAATGATTTCGTGTTTTTTCTCAACAAACGAATAACAACCAACACTTGATCATCTTTTGGACGTGATGATAGACGCCCACCACTTAGACCTAAGTTCTCAACATGAGACTCTTTTACTTTGGCATCAACAGGCTCTGTATATGTGAATGTAGGGGATGAACGCCCTTCACACATAGTTTGATAAAGAGCCTGAACAAACCTCTGTCCTTTATCATCTACAAGGTCATTGTAGAAAACGAGCTTTCCGTCAATTCTGAAAAATATTTTTGTGTACTTTGAACCAACACGGATATGAATATCGGATGCACGTTTTTTAACAGCTGCTTCAAAGGTGCGCACTACATCAGTTTGTAGGTCTGTATGCTCTTCCTTTGAGGTGAAGACATTGTTTTTCTGCTGCAACTCAATTAGCTTTGATTTTTGTATTGGTTCCCATGCAGAATCAGGCCATTGCGCAATAAATGCTTTTCGATAGTCCATAACTTCAGGATTAAGTTTATGGTCTTTAACTACATACAGTATTCTGAGTTCACCATCTGTAGCAATTAACATATTTTCTATTAAAAAGGCATTAACAGTATAATCCGAAATACCATACTGACTATTTAATGAGTAATAATCCATTTAATAAGCCTCGTCTTTCAATAAATGTTTTTTATTATCTTTGACAGATATAACCCATACGCCTGTTACAGAAACACTTAACAATTGGAAACCACCAGAGATAATCTCTCCTTTTCGTTTCCATTCTGTAGAACCATCATTATATTTAATTTGAACTAAATTATTCATGACGCGCAAAACAGTAGGTAAAGAGTCAGATTTAACAGGATTTTGTATTAAAGAATTTGTTTGTCCCCCAGGCATTCCTTGATTAGCTGTAACAACTCCTGTTTGACGCTGCAAATCTGGATTATTCGCTTCTTGCTGTGCTTTGTTTCGTGCTGCAATTGCTTTGTAAATTGCAGTTTCACCATTAATCACATCTATATCACCAATTGTTTTTACTGATTCTGCACAAGTAGTAAATGTAGCTAAGAGAAGAATCATTAAAGACAATGGACTTTTGCATGCAAAAAAATTACTTATCTGAGCCATACACTGTACCTTCTACGCTATAGGAAATCTGACCTTCTTCATGATTTATTTTGTAGCTAATCATATTCAATCTCACACCATCCATATTAATATCTTTAAATATCAATCTCGGTGGTATTGTTGATTCATATGAAAACTTCAACTCTACCCAAGTAGGTATAGGCAAATCCCTATCCTCGGGAGTTACTTCTTTTTTCAACGGTGTACTCGGGGCGATATTAAATGCAACAGAGTTTTTTTGTAAAACTGTCACTAGATTATTTGTTCTAGTTGTTAAAGGTAAAATAGGATCATCACCATTCCCCGGCGCGTCCATTATAATATGAAATGAAGATAACGTATTATCCTTAGCGTTAAAGTTTGGGATTACACCATACATTTCTTTAACAGCCAAAATGAAATCAGTAACATTCGCTGGACTTTCCCCATTTTTATTAAACAAAAGCTCCATTTTCATTTTTGCTATTTTATTGCTTTGCCCTTGGCTAGCATATGTACAATCAACAACTACAGGCAACCACCCTTGTATTGATAAAGGAATGCCTTTATCACCAGTACCATTGCTTGTACCAGTTTTATTCATATTGTCACACGTTCTGATAAAGTCTTGAACGCTAGGCTTATCAATCCAAGGGTGTATTAGGCTATCTAAACGCGCTTGGTAGCGGGCATTTCTATTAACTTCCTCTTGTTTTGCTAAAAGCTCGAGTCTAATACGTTCCTCAGCCTCAGCTTTCTTATCAAGATAATAATTCAATCCGAACCCCAAAAAAGCAGCTAAGATTGCAAAAAAAGACACAAGTAGTAATTGTTGTTTTGTTAAACCGAATGTTAGAGGCTTTAGTTTGAATCCTTTTTGAAGATTATCTTGAACTAAAATAGAACTCAGCGAAACTTCTCGAGTAACCCATGAAAAGTCTATATCACCAATTACATCAATTGCAGAATTGCTATCAGGATCGTATAGGTCATTTTTCAAACCATCTACAAGTTTTTTAACTTCACTTTCACCGACAACAAGATCAGTCCAGGGAATAACAGCCCCATTTTCACCGGAAGCTATTAATATGTAGCGTCGGGACTCAGCATCTGGTTCATCAAGAGGAAAGACTCCAATCCATGTACCTTCAATCAAAGATACAAGGCTGACCGCTAATGAATACATACCTTTAATGCTTTTGGCTTGCTTGGGTGCAAAACCCGCCTGAATGTAATCTCCTTTTTTAATAGCAACAACATCCAGCCCATTCTTTTTGCCGTAGTCTTTAGCCTCCTTCATGTGCTTACGGGCATTATTTAAAGATTTCCAATCAAGACCGACTACAAAGTTATTACCGTTAACAGTAACAACTTTTATTTCTTTGTGCTGGACTTGTGCTTTATCAGACATTTTTTACTCTCACGAAATAACAGGGGTAATGGTTATTACAAACATACGCTTGCTATTTTTACCACTCATACCACCGCCGAAAATAATATTATTTGGATCGCCAACACCTTGTTTGCTTGCATCACTAACTTCTTGCTCGAAACCACTCATGACAATCGTTTGATTTGGTTTTAACCAAACACGCTGATTTATTGAATTAGAATCAACATCTGGAGCTTCTATAAGATTTGTATTGTTTGCATTATTGATTCTTCTGATCTGTTTAAGGTTAGAAATATCCATAAACATAGTAAGCATTACTTTATTATTATCAGGTGAAACCTTCGGTAAAATAGTAATATTCGTCCCCGTCGTAACAGAGCCAGGATTCAGTGAACCAGATGTTCCTACATTGCTTGTTTGCTCAGATGTTACACTCTGCAAATAAGTAACCTGACTAGCAACCTGCACAGGAACCGCTGCAAGATTAGTTGTCATGATGTTATTTGTTTTTACATCAGATACTTTTACCTGCTCTGATAGAGCATTGAATAAAACGTCTGAACCCGCGAACTGACTAGCCGCGCCAGTTGCAGTATCTAATACCTGAAATCCACCGCTGATTGCATCAGTGCTACCAGAGAAGGTATTAGCTAAAGAAATGCCATAGTTACCGCTGAGGCTTTTCCACACTAAATTCCAGTTAACACCTAACTCGTCATTTTTATTTAAGTTAATAGTATAAATTTTGACACTTAACTTAACTTGCTTGCTAAGAGATGAGTTTTCACTATTTAAATAATTACCAACATTCCTAACAACATCAGGAACGTCAGTAACAATAATCGCACCGGAGGTTTTGTTCATACTTAGGCGGCCTACGCCCGGCGTTAACATGCTTTCAGCAGTAGATTTTATATCCCCATAGAGATCATTCTCCAACTGAACTTCTGTATTCGAATTTGAGCCAGAATCGCCACTAACACCGCTTGTAGAAGATGAAGAACCAGATGAATTTGATGAACCTGACTGAGTGGATATGCCGCTTTTTACCAGGCTGTAGAGTTTTGTTTTCGCATCTGTCGCATCGATCTGAAAACGCTTAGTTTCAAGATAATAGATTGTGATTGCATTGTTTTCATACTTCCAAGATACACCAAGTCTCGACGTTACAACATCGAGAAGTCCCTTAGCATTGCCTTGATAGATGATGTCTGAAATCATTGCACCACCACTACTTCGCACCTGTGATACTGGCGATGTAGATGGGGCATTCAATGCCTGTAGTGACACCATATTATTACCATCCAGCACAGGCGGAGGAACCGCTGTTAACTGTTGCGTGCTGCCGTTCGCTCCAACTGACTGATTAGATAACAGCATTGCTGCATCTGGTGTAATACGAACAGGTATGTGACAAAGCGTAGTAATGTCCTGACCAAACTGAAATACGTCAATAGGCCGTACTGGTTTATAAGAAACCTTGCATGTTAATTCAGGTGGAGGAACATCATCAGGATTAATATGTAAAGGTGTTGGATTAATCCATTGCTCATTTTTATAAACAACCGTAGGTCTGTTGTTGGTAAAATCTTTTAAAGCCTGAGTTGCAATTTTATTATTATCTTCTGCTTTATCCATTGTTTGGTTAATTCTACTGATAGAGCAACCAGACAAAAGCAAGGATAAAGCTATAACACTAGCTAAAGGAGAATATTTCATTTTACATCCTAATTATTTGATGGTTACTTTATCAGATACAGAAATAATACATTGTGCTTTGTAAATATCGACAAACAACGGAGCATTTGCTTTTCGGTAAAGATCAAATAATCCGCTAACCGCCTCAAAATAACTACCTGTAAACACTAATGGGGAGTCTATACGGTAATCAATTAAAACAGGCCAAACAACTTGCCACTTTTCGCCTGATTTACATATTTCAGATGAAGCCCATCTATTGAGTACTCCTTTCAAAGTTTCCCCTGTATTGGCAGACCAGCTTTTACCAACTGGTTCTAACTTAATTGGCACTGGATTAATTATATTTTTATAACCAGTCGTTGTGACAGGTTTAGTAATACTAGAGCTTGCACCTTCTTTCGCAGAAGTGGTAGTAACAATTCGAGCCGTAACCTTATTTGACACAATTGAATCCGTCAAAGCTGGTTTAGATATCTCTGTTTTATTATTAAGTACTACAGTACCGCCAGAGAAAGGATTCTTAGGTGATGATGAAGAAATATTACTAGGCGGCTTGCTTAATGGAACCGCATTATCTTTAGACTTAATTGATTCATTTTTTGCATGCAAAAAAACAGGCGTTGTAACTGGTATTTTAGTAATGCTCGGACTAGGTAGTGCTTCAACGCTAGATTTGTTTGACTGCCTATTTATCGCAATTGCTAATTCAGCGGGAATGCCCATTTGATTTAAAGCAATTCTATCGCCTTCTGGCTTAGGTAATTCTGGTGCTTTACTGCTGCATCCAATTAATGAGATTGCAGATGCAGTAATCAATACGAGTTGATTGTATTTCATAAATAGCATCCTGACTTTAATAGAAATAGTTTAACCCATTAAAATCAATATTTCAATTTTGATTTTTAAGTTGTGCGATATAAATAGGATCGTAAAATATTTCAGTGATCTTTCTATCAGCCATTTGAACTACAATGTCGATTGTTGTGAATACTTCATTACGAACAACATCGAATCCCAATGAGCGAGCATCTTCTGATTGCATAGCTAGGGTAGAAATTCTCATAAATGCTCGCCAAGCCGAACCTGAATGCACAGAAGTAATTGAGCCTGGATGCCCCGTATTAAGAGACATTAAATAGTGCCATGTTTCAATACCGCGCAATTCAGCTAAAAAAATACGGTCAGGCGTAGCTCGCATACATGCTTCTAATAATTGCTGTGGGCTAATCCTCCCCTCTCCCCTACCAAATATCAAAGGTAATTTGTTTGGAAAGGACTCTAACTTTAATTCATGAACATCTTCCATAGTTATAATTCTCTCACTACGATCTACGCATTCAATTAGAGCGCGCATGAATGTAGTTTTACCAGAACCAGTTGCACCTGATATAACAATGTTTTTTTTATACTTAATTGCTAACTCAAAGAATTGTTTATATTCGCGTTTGTTTAGCAGCATGAGCAATCGAGCATCAATATCTTCTAATCTCTCACTATCACGTCTTTCTTTACGCGATAATATATCTTCATCTGTAAGGATATTAAACGAAGTGTTTTGAACATCACTAAAGGCATTCTGCGCAATAACATCATCTATTGAGAAGGATTTCTCAATGAATTTACGTATGATAAGCCCCATGTATCCCGGCATACAGGCTGGAGGAGTAATGATGGTACAACGCTCACCACCTGGCATTTGAAAGTAACTTAATGCTTGCTCTTTTGATTTGTTAAAAACCGCAATAGAACGGTTAAGAGACTTCATTTTTGCAGCATCAATTTCAGGACACATAACTCTTTGCGTCCCTCTCACACCTTTTGTCCAATATTCACCAGGAATATTAAACATAATTTCCGTCACATCAGAGTCATCCATAGCCGTCTTAAAAGACTTAATAAGGGCATATAGGACTCCTGCCTCTTCTTCATCAAATAATTCATTACTCATAGTTAATCCTAGTTTTCTTCTATTTTATAAACAGAGCTGAAATCCATGTCTTGCATAACATCAACCCCTACAATTTCACCAATATTTTTCCTTATGACATTAGGAATATTTATTGTGTTTTTAAGGGTTTCAACTGCAATATCATTCGTGGCTTGCGTTGTATTATCAACACTTACACTCCCTCCATTGGAACTAGACTTACCAAGTTGTGTGGCAAGGTTGCTAATAGTGTCCTGAATCGTACTAAGTAAAATCGTGTTATAAAATCTTGTGCCAAATTGAGTATCAAGCACACCATCAATACCTGCTTCACCTAACCCACCAACGGCAGGGGCGCTGATTTGCATAAACACACGTTTAGGGGTTTCTATGCGATCCCATGTAGCAAATATTCTGGTTTGACCTTGAGCAACACCGCCTTTAAAACTACCTGTTATTTTAGTATTCCGTTCCATCAAGAGTACTTTTCCCGATGATGAATAGATATCCTGAACCGTATGACAACTTAGCTGGCCTGGAACATTCGAATCAATATTTCGATCTAGAGCACAAGGAATTGTGTTACCTCGAGTCAGAATTAGGTCAAGACTCTTTCTTGCTGTAGCCTTTACGGAAACTGTTTTGATAGAACTCAATGAATTTGACAGTTCGTTATCTTTATCTGAGAGATCTTGATTAGCTGATTGGCTAACTTCTTGCGCAGATTCAGCATTCTGTTCCCCTCCAAAACCAGAGAAAAGCCTACGCTTCTGTGCTGCTTGTTCCGGGGTTAGCCCATCCTTATCTAATACAACTTCTGGCTCTTTCTTTTCCTCAGATATTGCAGAAGGTTTATCAGTAGTAACAGGCTGCTCAACAGGTGCAATGGCTGCTTGCGGTGGCGGTTCAGTTTTAAATTTTCGCCCTGCTTTGTCTCGAGTCGGTACAACCGTTGCTACGGTTTTTTCAGGTTCTTCCTGCCTGAGTTGTAAATAAATAAAGTAAGATCCAGCACAGACTACAGCCAGCATCAAAGCCATAGCACTGACAATTTTACTGCCACCTGTACGAATGCTTTTACGCTCAATAGAACCATCAGCTTTTAGCTTTTCTTTCTCTAATTCAGCCAGTGGATCAACGATTTTATTGCTCATTGATTGTCACCCTTTTATAACTATCTGATACGGTGCCAGTATAGTTTTCATAAACTGGTTGCCGTCCATCATTTTCGTTATATACACCTGTAACAGATGTACCCAGGCGTAGTCTAAATTCACGGCTAACGCGATGAACTACAACTATCTGACTACTGATACCTTCCTGATGTGTAACTACTTTGGTTTCATTACCCAAAGAATCAACGGCGGTAATTGTTGGTATATCTTGCCCAGGAGCGAATTTAAAGTATGTAAACCCTTGAGCATCCCACACATTCATAGGAGCTAATTTAGGTTCACCGTTAATTGTATACTTCAAATTAACGCCTTTAGCTAAAAGCTTGCTAAATTCAACTTTTCGTTTTGCATCATCATTCTCTTCTTTTTTCTTTTTAGCCTCTACTTCTGGATATTTAAATTGAATCTGGAAAGTCATTTTATTATCAAACGAACGCTTACCTTTTGAGCCTTTTAGGTACTCTTCGAAATGATACCTAATATCAAAGTTATATACGCGCTTATCTGTAACGATTGTAAGGTTCGTATCTCCATTCTCTGCTTTTGGTTTGACAAAATAATGATTTTTTTTATAGGAAAATTGCCACGCATCACTATCACCAAAAGCATGGGTTAAATACGTTTCATTTGGATCTAGAATAATGTGAGTAGCAACACCTATAACACTATCGACTTTTGTCACATCCTCAGAATTATACATGACTGTTTTAATTCGAGAATCAAATGCTGAACCTACTGGAATATCTAAAGCATGAACAGCGGGGGATATAATCAAAACGGTAACTAAGCATAGTTTATATAAATTCATCGGCTGACTTCCTGCGAAGAACGATAACCATCAACTAGCATACCCAAAGGGTTTTGTGCTCGTTGTCCATTCTTTTGCGTATTCTGGCTATAGTGGTAGGAAACGTCTGCCGACCAATATTGTGTAATTGGTTCTTTATTTGCTTCTTTAAACGTCTTAGAAAAACGAACAACTGCTTTTTGATTTTTTACATCCATAATAACAGTAGGTACATCTACTGTTATTTCTAAGTTACCTTGATAACGTTTATCAATAGAATCTTTTTTCCAAACAGTGAATCATACTCAGATGCTACTACATCATCAGACATTGCAAGAGTTTGGTCGTAGTTAATCTGGATAAGGTTATAGTTGTATGATTCTCTCCTTGATACGTATAAACGGATGAAATATTCCAAAACAGCCTGATTGCTCATAACCTCGTCTGGTGTTAGTACACTAAGCGAATCCACTGTTCCGGTGGTTTTATCTGCAACCAGCATATATGGAACTCTTTCTTTAAGTGGCGTTAATCCAAGAACAGCACCAATACTTAATACAGACAGAAAAAAGAACCCAGCACTAGCCACTCGATGTAATTTATTTTCTTTCTTTATTTGAAGGAGCAAATCAATCTCGGCATCATTTGCTTCTTTCATGAATGTTTCAATATCTTCTTTTGTACTCTGCTTTTTAAACATAAAGTTTCCCCTATTGAATATAATCATTATATTCAATTAAATCATAATTGCAATTTTGATTTATTAAAACAGCCCGTAATACGGGCTTATTTTTTATTTGCCTCTAAAGGGCGCGGCACCACTTGAAACAGGGTTTTTTACTTCGCCAGGACTACTACCACCGCCTCCGCCACCGCCACCGCCACCGCCTCCACCCTTTGGAGTATTATTTGATGGTGCATTGCTTCCACCTGCTTTTGCTAATGAAGCTATGGCTATACCATTAGATAACGCCTGACAAAGTTTAGGTATTTCATTTAACAAGCGATAGCCGATATAACTAAAGCAAACTATTGCGAATGTGGTATACAACATATTAGTCTCACCAACAGTAAATTGGTTTACTAACCTTGTATACATCCCCATTAGGAAACCAAAAAAAGCGCACTTAGAACCAGCATTAAAGAGTAATGAATTATTTGATTAGCCCAATTGTTAAAGAAGTTTCTAAGCGGTTCCCATAGAATGGTAAAGATAAAAATAAAGCCCAAACCAGCAAGTACTGCCACTACAACCTTTGAAATGAAAAAGAATATTGCTGTCGTACCAATTAAAAATAATGAACTTACTATTAATGCAATCCCAACCAAAGCATTCAGCCACGACTCAGGGGAGTAACCAATAAGACTAAATATTTCCCCGGCTTTATTAACAGACTGTTCCGCTGCTACATCTAATACGTTCATACCTGGATTGCTTGTAGCAATTAGCGCAGTTGCTAACTCTGATGGTAATCCTAAAATTGATCCGACAAGCTCTCTTTGGTATAAACCACCTGCCCCAGCTATAAACACCACAATTGCTATTACTGCCATTTTTTTAACCCAATCCATTATTGGATTGTCATAGTTCCCCAAATATATCATTAAAGAGAACCATAAAAGCGATATAGATATACCTACAGTTACAACAGGTAAAAAATAATTTAGTGCATTATCAGAAATTGTATTGACGATAGAAACAACCATTTCATCAATATTTCTTTCAAGATCGGTAAAAAATGTAAATTGAGCCATTTAGTGCTCCGTTTTTTTGCATGCAAAAAACTTTAAAATCGTGGCATTGGTTTATCCGCTGACCAAATATTCTTCTGAATTTGACGCTCTTTTTCCAAAGTAATATTCTTTTCAGCTTGCTGTAGCATAGAAATAAGTTGCAGCCTTGAAGTTTCATTTTGAATTAGCGCTTGCTCCTGCTGTATGCGAGCCTGCAAATCCAGTGATGCTTTTGCGTCCTGAGTAGTATTAATTTGCTTTCCTAACAGTTCAATGTTGTCCAGGCGTTTCAGGGCGGCTTCATATGCCGCCTCACCCATTGATTTATTTGCTACCGAACTCTCCCACTGCCTTTTCTTTAACGCTGTCATTTCAGACACCTTGCCAGTAACACTCTCAGCATCCTCTATGGCATTGAAAGAACCATCTAGCCCCTTGTATCCACCATGCTTAACTTGATCGTAAACATTCCTCCAATCGTTAGGAAGATATTCACGTAGTTCTGGCGTATTTAGAAGATCCCCCATATTACGAATACCTTCAAGTTGCCCGCGCAGACCTTTAATCTCTTCAATCTGCTGTTTTAACTGCAATACTGTTTGTAATGCTTGAGCAAGCCCCGCACCGTCAAAAACAGGAATACCTGTAGCAAAAACAGGAGCACTTGACAGAATAAAACTCAGATATAAAGCTTTTTTATTTATTCGCATATTTAGCCTCTTTAATTTTTTGCATTTTTGTATAAAAAACAGGTAGCCATACTTCCGGGTTATCACTTGTTTCAGATATAGATTCAAGAACTAAATCGGCTTTAGACTTATCACCAGAAAGAATATGCATTTCTTCATCCCGGTAAGCCGAAAAATCAAACTGAGCAATTGATGACATCGAACCTTGTTTTACTATGAATTTATAATCATCCTCAGTCCATTTCTTAATTATATCAATTTCAACATCTGATAGTTTGAGAAGTCTATAACTATCCTCATTAGCTTTGTCATTTCTCAAGCAAATAATAGTTGAAAGTGATGCGGCAAAAGTCGCACCAATCTCTGATTTTAAAACATCATTTGGCTCTTGAGTACTAAATACAACTATTCCATTTTCCTTACGGATTGTTTTAAGTTTATCCTGAATCAAATTAATAAAGAAAGCATCTTTAGTTAATTTCCAGCACTCTTCAAAACCATAAATGAATGGTGTTTTTCCATCAATAAGTTCATCGCCTCTATGAATTAAATATTTTAGAATTGGTTCACGAACCTTTTCATTATCCAAAAAACTTGTCGTATCAAATCCATATATACCCTTACTTAGAGAAAGATTATCTTCGGGATTATTAAATATCCATTTCAGGTCGCCTGTAATCCACGTTTCTAGCATGGAACCAACAGACACACGGTTTTCATCACCGTCTGGTAGCATTTGTTTTAAATAACGCAGAGAACGTAAAGGCTTATCCTCCTTCATTATTGTATCTACAGCTAAAGATATTTCATCTGTATCACGTTTAGTCAGTGTGATACGGGATGCTTTAGTTGCAATATCTGCAACCCACTCTTTCAAAAAATAAATATTTTCTTGCGTAGGTTCCAATTGGAATGGGTTCCAACCTGTAGGCACCCCCCATTCGACAGAGTTATAAACACCACCGATTGATCGAATACAGTTTTCCATTCCTCGGTCTTTATCGAAAATGACGGCATTTGGGTTAAATTTGGTAGCCATTATCAGGAGGAAATTAAATAAAGTTGTTTTACCCGCCCCCGTTTTCCCAAAGATTCCAGTGTGTCCCGCAGGTCGATCACCCAAGGAGTCCTGGTTTAAAGGAGTCTCATGAAAACTAAAGAAACATGGAGTTTTAGACTCCGTTTTAAATGCAGCTACTGCGTCACCCCAAGGATTACCCGCGATTTTACCTTTCATAAAATTATGGAATGAAGAGAAACACCAAAAATTTAAGGTTGTAGCTGGTTTTGGTTTAGGTCTAAATTTCCTGTTAGATGGAAATTGCGACCAAAACGCAGCTTCAAGAGCCTTTGAATAAGGCTTAATGATAATGCCATGAGTGGATAAATCCGTAGCTACGGCTTCCATGCGCTGCTTAACTGTTTTAACGTCATCAGCCGTTAGCATAATCGTACAATGATGGTAGCCCATGCCAAAGCGCCCACTTTGTAGCTGATCTAGTGCATCATCAATTTCTCTGATTTGGGTTTCACCAACATCATTAGATTCCTTGAGGAATTTTTGATGATTTCCTAAAAATGATTTTGCACTTCTGTCAGTCACTGAAACAAAAGTGTTCGTCAGAACAAAGGGAAAATCAGACTCTAATAACAAATCAAATTGACCTGGCCATGTATTTTTGTCGTAATCTGAAATACCGCAGATCCCGACAAATTCATGACCATTCAAACTATGGCGTACTGCCAAGTCAGCATTTTTACTAAATTTCATTTCTGATTGAACAATACTGTTACTGAATCGTTCATTAGTCAGAGGAACCCTTACCCTACGGTTATTATAGATGTAACTCATAACTTCCATAGGTTCAGAAAAATGTACAACTTTTTTGATACTTGAACCCGCTTCGGATACCTCTTCTTCATAGACAGAACAAACTCGGCTATTATAAGAGCTTAAAGCAGAAACAAGCTTTGCCGTTACAGACTCTAATTCTTTAGTAGCTTCTTCGTGAAGTACTGCAATGGCCTCACGCCCCTTAGCTCCTTGCTTTCTCATTCCAGAGAAAAAATCACTTCCATAAGGTTTATAGACAATAGCCAAATACAACTCATTAATCATGAGTTTGCTATTTTCTGTATTCAGGAAATTATTTTTATACTTACGGTTAAATGTATCGCTAAAGTAATTATCAAAATCACCAGAAGGATATTCAACTTCTTCCCGGCGTATAGTATATGAAAGCAAATCCACCTTTGGTGATAACACAGCTCGAGAAATAGTGTTTAGATTTTCAATCCATGTAAAAATATCATCTTCATCAGTTGTCTTATGTGATTTACCTTGCACCTTAATTAAGGTCATAAATTCACACTGCTTTAAAGATACTATTGTATCTGTTAGGTGATATGAGAATGGCAGAAATTGAACCCCTGACATTTTCTTCCGAAATGTCATCATTTCATTTGACATAAATATGTCCTATTTAAGTTTTTTTAAATGCTGTGAATATTCTTCGATTTGGTAACTTTCGTCTTTTCCGTCTTTAAATTTATGAATAATAGTAGTTTGAAAATGCAGCATTACTAACTGTAATCCATCTGGATCTTTGCTGTAAATTCTAAATAGTATTAAATATAAAATTGGTGCGGAAAACCAAATTGCCTTACTTAACGCCAATCCTAGACACATTACCATGCCAAATGTCATTAAAAATACGTTGCGTGGTAATCCAAAAACAATGGGGGCGCGAGCCGCCCCTTTATAAAAACTATACGGTTGTCTCATTACTACCTCCCCGTTAGAAGAAGAGACTAACAACCCACGCAATACAACCCGCGCCAATTAATCCAGTCAACATTTGTTGGAAAATCTGTTTACCGATCATCCCCAACATATAAAGAACAAAGATTAAAACCCCACCCATGCCAGCGATAATTGGTGCGATAGTGCTTAACCATGTGTTTAATGAGTTAAGGCCAGAATCAGCCTTATTTACACCTGCCGCCATTGCCAAGCAAGGAACACCCATAACTAAGGCCATAACTACTAAATCTACAGCTAATTTCTTTCCGTTATTTTTCATGCTTACGTTCTCTTTGTTCACAAATTTTAAATTGACCGTCAGTGACGCCAAATTTCACATACATGAAATCAAACATCTTTCTCGGATCTGCCCAGGTTCTCATTCCGTCCCTTTGCTTCTCAATAAATACTTCTTCGATTTGCATAGACTCAGAATTATAAAAGGTAATAAAACATGTCCATTCGCCACTTTCTTGTTGTTCTGCACTGACACTAGAAATTGACGCACTATTAATTAACTCTTCGGCATGTTTGAGTTGAATACCTTTACGCTCCATTATTAGATCCCCATTTTGGCAGTTTAAAAATAAACGAGGCCAGCAATGGAATATAATTAGAGCGTTCGGGTTCAATCATTATCACATTTTTGATTTTCGCCCTCAACACATTCGCTACTAAATACATCACCTTTTCCACTTGCTGCGAAAACATCCTCTAACCCTTCATCTTTCCGCTTATCAGGTAACGTTTCGTTTGCTGACTGCGTAGTTGAAGCCGACTTAGTGGCCTCTAGCCTCTTCCCCTTGCTTTTACCGACATAAGGCAAACTAGCCTCACCTCGGACTTCAAGCAGATCAGGAATATTAGCTAAAACTTTCGCAACATACCCGTTTTTAATGCCTCTTGTTGCGTTGCCAGTGTTGTAACAGCTAAGAGCACCTACCATTGTTCCCGTCATGGAAAAACAGGAATTGTATATTTTTTCCGCTAGCTTGAGATTGTCGCATGGGTTAAAAACTTTTTGCATGCGAAAATTTATATCTCCTTCTACAAATTTATTAATATTCACACTATTAATTTGTGCGATACCAGCATCAAAATTATATCTGTTTTTAGCTAGCCATGTTGATACTTCCATAGCTTCTAAAAGACTTGTGGGTTGCCTTTTTAATTTCACCCCTTTGTATTAATACCTATTGCATAAGGGTTGCCGGATGATTCTGTTTTTACTATTCCAAAAGCTACTTTTGATTCTGCTTTAATTTCCGGTGCGCATGTTTTTATTAGCGCATGAAGATTATCAGAATCAATCATAGATGCACTGCTATAAAATGGACACAGCAGAGACAAAGCAATTATCGCCGCTTTAGTTTTCATTTTTAAGCCAATTTATCAAGGTGTGAAATTTATACTATACTACTTGCATCAAGATTGCAATTTTGATTTAATGTACTTAGATTAGCAATGAGGAACGGTTTATGTCAAACTCTCTGGCTATTACCAAAAATAACGATTCGTCTATGAACAACCGTAATAGTAATCTGACGACTAGTACCGACCAGAAAAGAAAATATTCATTTATCGCAACTTTAGGTAAAGGCTTACTTTTCTTACTGATAAGCATCATTCGTATGCTTTGGAGCTTGTCACTCCCTATCATTGATAAGCTTCTCGGGATAATCCTTGTTGGCACAGGTGCAGGGGCATATCTCTTCCACCATGCAGGTAACGATAAAGCGTTCTACATTACTTTAAGCGTCTGCATCTTTTCGCTAGTCCTTAAGGCACTTACTCATAGCGCAAAACGTTAACTACTTCACAAATAGAAAAACCGCTTTTAAGCGGTTTTTTTTGCATGCGAAAAATTTACTATTTATGTCGATCATGTGTGAAGGGATTGAACTGAAATAAAACGCTAGTGATTTTTCCCGTTGTTTTTTCTGTGCGAGTTTCCATTGTCAAATTGGAAAATTCGGGGATTTTTCTTACATCTCTCATTGCTGGCTCCAGAACTCTAGATTTTAGTAATGAAAACTTTTCATACGAATCTGGCAGCGTCCAACGATTCCTCAGTGTATCAAGTCTGATAGCAAAAATTCCCGTATCTCTAAATTGTGATAACGCTTGTAATAATCTCATAGAGTATTTGGAAGGTGTTTTAGATATTTGACTTAATCTATAAACAGTGAACTGGTGATCATGCGCTAATGGCTCCATAAACTCTCGTAGATCTGAGTTTAGCTTGATCTGATAAATCCCACGCTTTTCACTTGTCCATCTTGAAGTAACCCATACCATATCCCTTGCAACTGGTTCTTCAATATCATCCCAAGTTTCATACAGAGTTAGTTCTTTACCTCTAAAACCTTTTAATGCCCTCAAAATATCTTCTCTTGATTCTTGATCTCCTATATCAAACACTTTCATATATTCTTCGTGGTCAATTCTAAATACTCCATCTTTAGGCCAGCCGCCCCGAGCAATGTTATCTAGGCACATAACCAATACTCTTTGTTGGTCACGCGAGAGATCGTTTTTGGCTTGTGTTAATGCATTCGCTTGCATTAAAACGCGATTGTCAGTACTCCACACAACAACGTCACTCTGTCCTTTATTCTTCATAATCGGCCACGCTTTTTATGTTTGATGAAACATCATACAAGGGGAACTAAATCATGTACACATTATCTTAGAATGTTCCCCCCAGTCAAATCAAAATTTAAATTTTGATTTGACTAAAAGGAGGCTCACTGCAATAAACCAGATCATCAACGTAAAACCGACGAGCCTTGCGATGCTAATCAGTAAACCTCCTCCCTTCATCCCTGCAAAGCCTATACAAGCTATCAGGCAACTCAGACAGCCCATTAGCCCCGTTGAGCTACAGGAACGGCTTACAGACGTTTCTGGAGTGATTTACGGGGGATTGGTGCGCCATCGGCGCACCTAGCGGCGTAATAGCACACTCAATAAATCACAAGATGCTATGACCTATATAAAGGAAGATCTTTTCATGTTTCCGGTATAAGCAACGGAGGAACAAACCGCCGTTCTCCTCCCCGGTACAGTCAGGGGGAACAAACCGCCGTTCTCCTCCCCGGTACAGTCAGGGGGAACAAACTGCCGTTCTCCTCCCCGGTACAGTCAGCGGGAACAAACCGCCGTTCTCCTCCCCGGTACAGTCAGCGGGAACAAACCGCCGTTCTCCTCTCCGGTACAGTCAGCGGGAACAAACCGCCGTTCTCCTGCCCGGTACAGTGAGCGGGAACAAACCGCCGTTCTCCTCCCCGGTACAGTCAGCGGGAACAAACCGCCGTTCTCCTCCCCGGTACAGTCAGGGGGAACAAACCGCCGTTCTCCTGCCCGGTACAACAGCCAGGGGGAACAAACCGCCGCTCTCCTCCCCGGTACAGTCAGCGGGAACAAACCGCCGTCCTCCTGCCCGGTACAGTCAGGGGAAACAAACCGCCGTTCTCCTCCCCGGTACAGTGAGCGGGAACAAACCGCCGTTCTCCTGCCCGGTACAACAGCCAGGGGTAACAAACCGCCGTTCTCCTCCCCGGTACAGTCAGCGGGAACAAACCGCCGTTCTCCTCCCCGGTACAGTCAGGGGGGAACAAACCGCCGTTCTCCTGCCCGGTACAACAGCCAGGGGTAACAAACCGCCGCTCTCCTGCCCGTTACAGTCAGCGGGAACAAACCACTGTTCTGCTCCACTGCAAGAGCACCTTTAGATTGTTGATAACGAGGTGAGTAAAAAGTTAATTGCGTTGATAACTTTCCTACCTACAATAAGACATGAAATATCTATATGATTTATATGTATATTTAATCTATAAGCTACAAAATATTGTTTTGTACAATACAATTAGTTAACAGGCGATTTGTTCCCCTTTAATCGGTAAAATGTTCCCTCTTATAAATCAATTAGTTATAATTTAGTTATTAGTCTTACAACGCTTTGGAGCAGGGGAACCATCTTGATTTCATTGAAAAATTAGACGCCATTTTGTTCCCGAAATAACGGCATAATGTTCCCCCATGAACGGCGATCTGTTCCGTTGATCTTATATAAAACCTTTTAAAACAATTGGATAGGTGCGTTTTTTCAATCCTACAAGGCTTTTAAACAAGACTTTCTTTAAAAGGAAGTTAAAAGGATCTTTTAACTAGAATTAGCCTGGGGATAAGTTCTATACCGGGGTAAATGTCCTTACCAGCGCCGCAAAGCGGCTCGGTCAACCTGCCCCCAATAGAAAACAAGTTTTCTATTGGGGACACGTTACATTTAAATTCAACTTGAAACTATTTTAATTATATTATTAACGATGTGTTATTTATATATAGCTAATATAATTTAAGGATGCTTAAATTAAATTTAGTGACATATATCTCATATTTTAGCTTGTAAAATGGTAATTTTGAGATCTTAATATAGCCAAGCTGAATACATTGAGATTACTCTTATTTATCTCTAAAGGTTTTTGTATTTCTGCCGATATAAAAAAAGTGCAAAAAAAGCAAGGTTTCAATATTGATACCTTCCATAATCTGGGTTAATATACGCACATGGAATCGAGCAATCGCTCATGCTAAGAGGTGTTAAATGGCGCGTGTAACAGTAGTAGCAAGTCAAAAGGGTGGAATTGGCAAAACATTTATTGCTTTGACAATTGCACAGTACCTTGCCCAGATTATGAACAAAAAGACTTTGTATATCCCTTTAGATAATCAAGGTCGAGCCGCTAAACGGGCTTTAAGTCTTATTGATGGTAAAGTTCTCAATGGTATGTTTTTCAATGAACCTTATGATGTTCAAAAGGTTTCTGAAAATCTTGACTCTCTATGCTCTGACCGCTCCATTCATACACTTGACCGCACAGATTTTGTTGAAGCTCAGAACTTCGTTGCAGAACTGAACCGCATCAAACCAAACTATGATCATGTCGTTATAGATACACCGCCAGGTTTAGGGGCGCGTATCACTGCTGCCATTTTAGCGGCAGACACGATTATTTGCCCGGTTGAAGCCGAGGTTACAGCAATTGATGGTTTAGTAGAGCTAAGAGACTCTATTAGAAAGCTTGCCAGATTTAACCCTAAAGCCCGTATCAATTCTATTATCATCAATAAGTATCAAGAAGTTGATGATCAGAAAGAATTAGTCGATTCATTAATTAAACGATTTCCAAATGAGGTACACCCAACCCCTATTAAAAACTTGCAACCTATCAAAACTGCTATGTCATTAGGCCGCATGATTTGGCAGAACGCAAAGAACGGCAACCATCGTGTTGCTTCAAAACTGGTGAAGTCGGTCATTTCTGAAATTGTAGAAGGGAAAATTGAAAAATGAGCAAATCTAACAACTCAGTAGCAAACACTCTCGAAAGCGTATTTGATGATGGTGAATACGTAATGGATTTTCCATTAGCTAGCATTGTCATTAACCCACAGGTTCGTCGGAAACGTAATCTAGCTAAGATTAAGGAAATCTCAGAATCAATTGAACAGCATGGGCAATTAGAACCGATTGTAATTGGTTTCCCTGATGATGAAGGTCTATGTCCTCTTTATTATGGTCATACACGTTACTATGCACAGCAAGAACGTGGCTCAATCACTATCAAAGCTATCCAGCGTGAAAAACCACCTGCAATTAGAGTTACGCAATTTGCTGAAAACCTTCATCGTGAAGATCTGACAATTGTAGATATTGCTATTGGTATTAATGACCTGAAAGAACTAGATGGTTTAAAGGCAAAAGAAATATGTGAACAGCTACGCATGAGCAATTCACAGGTAAGTAAATACTCTAGTATTGGCAGCATGCCAATCGAATTGTTAGATCGCGCTGAGAAGATTAGCAATGATATTGATACGTTTTATTATCTGTCTAACATCTATAAACGCTCTCCTGCTGATGCAGAGCAGGTGATTAGTGAAGGTGAGAAAGCCGGGGAATTAAATCGTGTTATGGTGCGTTCAGTATCAGACAAACTAAAAAACGCTGGCAACACAGATGAAAACGATCAGGATTCACCGCCGCAGGAACCTAAAGGTAAAGGTAAAGATAAAAAAGAACCAGGTGAAAAATCAGGTTCTGACCGTGAATCTTTAGATGAAGGTGAAAATCAATCTGGCGATAATATTAACGTTGGCGGCAATTCTCCAGAACGTAAAGAACCCGCAGGGGCGAGCAATAAAACTGACATATTCAAAGCCACATTAATTGTCTCATTTATGGATGCAAATAATGAGACTGTTGAAGGTGTATTAATTAATTCTACAGACGATAAGCCGTCAGAAGTTAACTGTGCTCTAGTTCTTGTTGATGGTTTGCGTAATGAGATCCCGCTTGAGGAGTTAAAACTTGTGCGAATCAGTTACTAATCCAAGTGTGCATGGTGCGCAAGGATTTAAGTGGCTAACTCGGGATAGTAAATCAAAAGCCATTAATCAATGGCTTTTTTTCAAAAAAGCCGCCAGCAGTGGCGGCAGAGATCCTGAATAATTATGCCAATGATCATAAATGGCGGGATAACCTATCACCACCTAAAGGCTCAACACTACAAGATTGGGTTCATAAAAACACGGCTCCTACATGGGCTTGTCAAGCTGCAATAGATTTATGCCTGGATAAAGGATGGAGGCCATCTACAGCTACTGAGTGGGCTGTTTATAGTTATTTCCTTATCAGGCGAAAGCCAGGTGAATACCGGTTGCAGGTTTTTTCTGAAATGATACACCCCGATCTGGATAGAATGTGTGCATTAGGCTGGATAGTAGCAGCTCTGGAGGCGACAGGAAAAGCGCCAGAACCACCACCTAAAAGGTGAAAAAATGACTCTAATTGATTTACTAAAATGCATCGAAAATAGTAAAAGACCTCTGTTGTGCATACAAATTATTTTCTTTTGCGTAGATCGTCATGCAGAAGGAAGCCAGTACATATTTAAAAATGAACTAGATTCCGCACTATGCAAAGAAGAGGATAAGATGAAATCGTTCTCAAAAAATTCTAGTGTTGTCATTTCAGATCTTGAGAGTTCAGGAATACTCCATAAGCTTTCTTTGGTTAATGGTGAAGTGTCTGAGTACCGAGGTCAGCCCTACCCTTTAGCAATAAATATCACCCCGCATGTTGTGTCTGCATTCTGTAAAAATATTTCTCACGCCTAATTATAGAAGGCGTCACCCCGACGCCTTTTTACTCTTTCTTCTCTTCCTGTTATAGATTTCATCATTATTACGCCGCTAGGTGCGCCATATGGCGCACCAATCCCCCGTAAATCACTTCAGAAACGTCTGTAAGCCGTTCCTGTAGCTCAACGGGGCTAATGGGCTGTCAGAGTCGCCTGATAGCTTGTATTGGCCTTGCAGGGAGGGGGAATGGATCTCCGTAATTATCGCGTGTTGATGTTTCCGGCGATTATAAAAAGTTGCTCTACGTATAGATCTGTTGAGTCGCCTCCCACGCCCTTACGGGCATAAAAAACAAAGAGATAGATAAATATAACTTGATATTGCATACTATAATATGTAATATATAACACATGGAAGCAACGTTGCTTACCAATAAAGGCCAGTAGGCCAGGATATATAAAATGAATGTACAAGAAGCTTTAAATGTTTTGGGGTTATCAGGCGATATTAGCAAAGATGTTATTAAAACAGCTTTTAAAAAACTGGCGTTAAAATATCATCCAGATCGCAACCCTCTCGGTGGAGAATTAATGAAAGCTGTTAATTCAGCGGTTGATTTTTTAATGGTTAATTTGGATAAAGTAAACCAATTCCAGTCTACAGATGAAAATTCAAGATATAATTTTGGTGAAGAACTGGAAAGAGTATTAACAGAATTGAACTCCTTATCAGGAATTGTATTTGAAGTTATTGGGAATTGGGTGTGGATTTCTGGTGAAACTAAAGAACACAAAGAAACATTGAAAAACTTAGGTTGCAAATGGGCACCTAAAAAAGCTAAGTGGTTCTTCCGACCAGAAGAACATAAATGTCACCGTAATCGTAAAGAACATTCAATAGATGAAATCCGCGAAATGTACGGTACAAGCGGCAGCA